>CAMHRJ010000159.1 GCA_946187475.1 uncultured Clostridia bacterium
CGTCCCCCGGACGCCAACGGTCTCGCCGATCTGGCGGAAGCCGAAATGCTCATAGAACCCCCGGGCGTGGGTGTTTTCCTCCGCCACATGGAGCCGCAGGGCGGTGCGGCCGTGGGTCTCGCAGAACCAGACGGCGTGGCCCAGCAGCTGGGCCGCCCAGCCCCGGCCCCGACAGGCGGGCAGGAGATAGAAAAAGGAGATCCAGCCGCAGCCCTCCTCGGCGGCCCGGTTGGGGTCGATGTCGATGAGGCCAACCACCTCGTCGCCGCTCATGAGCTTCATGACCGTGCCCTCGGTGCGGGCGTGGGCCTTGGCATTTCGGAGATAGTACCGGGCGGCGTAGCCCTTGGTGGAGCCGTGGGCCGTGGCCCAGGCGTCGGCGTAGCAGCGGTCATAGAGGGCCGCGTCCGCGGGAAAGCGCACCGGCTCGAACCGGAGGTTCCCCGGGTCCTTGGCGGCGCTTTTCCACCAGCTCTGGCGGGAGAAGGTGCTCAGCTCCGCCGGCAGGTGGCTGGCGTCATTATAAAACAGCGCCTTCGGCTCACCGTCGATGTAGCGAATGCAGGCCACGGCGGTGTTGTCCCCGTGGGGCAGGCCGTCGATGTCCGCACTCTGGACCCCCAGCAGGAGGGCCAGATAGCTCCGGATGGCCATGCCGTGGCTCACCACGGCGATGGTCTGGCCGTAGTGCTTCACGCTGAGCCGGGCCAGGGCGGAGCGCATGCGCTCCTGGGCCTCGGAAAACCGCTCGCAGCCCGGGACGCTCCAGCGGTCCGGGTCATGGTTGAAGCAGTACATGGCCTCCGGGGCCTCCTGCTCCACGTCGCCCCAGGGGCGGCCTTCCCAGACGCCCATGGCGATCTCCCGCAGCTGGGGCAGGGTGGTGAGCTCCAGCTCGTGATACTTCAAAATGGCGCCGGCGGTGTCCATGGTGCGCTGCAGATCGCTGGAATAGACCGCGTCCAGCGGCACGTCCCGAAACCGCTCCGCCAGGGCGTCGATCTGGGCTCTGCCCCGGGGCGTGATGCGCCCGTCCCAGTGTCCCTGGATGCGGCGATAAAGATTCCCCTCCGCCTCGGCGTGGCGAATCAGATAGATGGTTGTGGCCATGGGTCACCTCCGAAAAATAAGCGTCTGCTTTGGGTGCAAACGCTTGACCCTGTGGACTGAAAATAGTACAATAGTAAAATAACATAAAACTGCGTCAAACGCAATCTCTGTTCCGGAGGCATCCATGAAAGTCATCCATCTCATCAGCGGCGGCGACACCGGCGGCGCCCGCACCCATGTCTATTCCCTGCTCAGCTGCCTGTGCCGTCGCGGCGTGGAAGTGCAGCTGGTCTGCTTCGTGGGCGGACCCTTTGCCGAGGGCGCGGCGGAGCTGGGCATTCCCACCACGGTGCTGCCCCGGGGCTTTTTCGGCAGCGTCCGGCCGCTGCTGCACATGATTCGGGAGGGAAACTACGACGTGGTCCACTGCCACGGCGCCAAAGCCAACCTCATGGGCGCGATCTTGAAGCCCTTTCTCAAGATGCCCGTCATCACCACCGTCCACAGCGACTACCGGCTGGACTATCTCAACCGGCCCTTCGCGGCGGCCACCTTCGGCGTGGCGAACCGGCTGGCCCTGCGGGTGCTGGATTACCGGGTCTGCGTGTCGGAGACCCTCCGCGCCCGGCTCATCAGCCGGGGCTTCAAGCCCAACGATCTCTACACTATATATAATGGTCTGGATTTCAGCCACACGGTGGCGAAAACCGACCGGGCGGCCTATTTCGCCCAGTACCAGTTCCGGATCGCGCCCGAAGACGTGATCGTGGGCATCGCGGCCCGTCTGGACCCGGTGAAGGACATCCCCACCCTGCTGCGGGCCCTGAAACTGGCCCGGGAGACCTGCCCGGAGCTGAAGCTGGCCATCGCCGGCGAGGGCATGCAGCGCAAGGAACTGGAAAGTCTCGCGGACGAGCTGGGGCTGCGCAGCGCGGTGTGCTTTCTGGGCTGGGTCTCCGATCTGGACGCCTTTTACGGGGCGCTGGACATCAACGCCCTGTCCTCCCTCTCCGAGGGCTTCCCCTACGCCCTGCCCGAGGGCGCGAGAGCCCATCTGGCCACCGTGGCCACCAACGTGGGCGGCGTGCCCGCCATCATTGAAAACAACGTCACCGGCATCCTCATCGAGCCCGGGGACACTGAGGCTCTGGCCGCGGCGCTGATGCGCTACGCCTCCGATCTGGATTACCGCAGGGCCATGGGCGACGCGCTCTATCTCAAGGGCCAGGCGGACTTTTCCGAGGAGGCCACCGGCGACCGGCAGATGGAGATCTACGATCTGGTCCGCCGCGCTGAGGAGCACCGCCACGGCAAGCGGGACGGCGTGGTCATCTGCGGCGCCTACGGCTTCGGCAACGCCGGCGACGAGGCCATTCTCGACGCCATCATCCGGGAGATGCGCATTCTGGACGAGGCGCTGCCCATCACGGTGTTCTCCCGCCGGCCCAAGGAGACCCGCAACCACTGCTGCGTGAACACCTATCACACCTTCTCCCTGCTCCGGCTGCACAGCGCCATGAAGAACGCCAAGCTCTACATCAACGGCGGCGGCAACCTGATGCAGGACGTGACCAGCCGCTACAGTCTCTGGTACTATCTCTACACCCTGCGCACCGCCCACCGCAGCGGCTGCGCCGTGCAGATGTACGGCTGCGGCATCGGACCGCTGCTCTATGAGGGCGACCGCCGGCTCACGGGCAAGACCATCAACGAAAACGTGGACGTGATCACCCTCCGGGAGCCGGACAGTCTCCGGGTGCTGGAGGCCATCGGCGTGACGAAGCCGAAGATCCTGCTGGCCTCGGACCCGGCGCTGACCCTGCCCGGCGCGCCGGAAAAGCAGGTCACCCGCCTGCTGGAGAGCCACGGCATCGACCCCGACGGAAAATACATCGCCTTCGTCCTCCGGCGCTGGAAGGGCTTTGAGGAAAAGAGCACGGTCTTTGCCGCCGCGGCGCTCTACGCCTATCTCCACTATGGGCTGACGCCCGTCTTCCTGTGCATCAACCATCGCACGGACCACGAGGCCGCCGCCATGGTGGTCAGGCATCTGAGCATCCCCTACCACGTGCTTTCGGAGCATATGGGCTCCGGCATGATCATCGGGATTCTGGCCCGGATGAAGGCCGTGGTGAGCATGCGTCTGCACGGTCTGGTCTTCGCCGCCGGTCAGGGTGTTCCTCTGGCAGGCGTCAGCTATGACCCCAAGGTCACGGCCTTTCTGGACTACATCGAGCAGGACAATTACATCGATTTCAGCGAGCTGGAGGTTACCCGCATGACCGGACTCATCGACAGTGCCATCCAGCTTTCGGATCAGCGTCAGGAGCTGCGTCGCCGCACGGAGCTCTTAAACGAAAAAGAAGAAAACAATCGTCTGGCAGCGGCACAGCTGCTGAAAAGGGAGGCGTAACGCCATGGTTCGTTCTGTCATTCTGGCGTCCGGCAGCGGCACCAAGCTGCAGAGTCTGCTGGATTCCATCTTCTTCGGGGAGATCCCGGAGCTGGAGATCGTCTGCGTGATCTCCTCCGTGGCGGAGGCCAACGCCGTGGTCCGCGCCCGGAACGCGGGGCTGGAGACCAGCTTCATCGACCCTGCGGTGTTCCCCAACGAGCATACCTTCGATCTGGCCGTCCGCAACGCCATCCGGGATCTGGACGCGGAGCTGGTCATCGACGCGGGCTTCCATCCCGGCGTGGGGCCGGAGACCGCCAAAAGCTTCAAAAACCGCGTCATCTCCATCCAGCCCTCCCTGGTTCCGGCCTTCCAGGACCTGCGGGGTCTGGCCGTCCACGAGGCGGTGCTGGAGCGGGGGCTGAAGCTCACCGGCGCCACGGCCTATCTGGTCAACGAGCAGGGCGGCATCGGCCCGGTGCTGCTGCAGAAGGCCGTGGAGGTCCAGGACAACGACACCGCCGTGTCCCTCCAGCGCCGGGTGCTGCGCCAGTGCGAATGGATTCTGCTGCCGGAGGCGGTGCGTCTCTGGTGTGCCGGCGCCTTTGAAGTGCGCAGCGGCAGAGCCAAGCGGGTCAAATAAACCATGAATCATCGTATGGTATGGCGGACGGTGGGCATCGTGCTGCTGCTGACGGCGGCGCTGCTGCTCCTGCCGCTGATCACGGCCCTGTATTACGGCGAATCCATCCGCCCCTTCCTCATCGCCATGGCTGCGGCCCTCATCCCGGGGCTGGCGCTGTCGCAGCTGAAGAGCCGGCGCAGCGTTTACACCGCCCGGGAAGGCTTCGTCATCGTGGGCGCGGGATGGATCATCCTGTCGCTGATCGCGGCCCTGCCCTTCACCCTCAGCGGTGACATTCCCAATTATCTCGACGCGGTGTTCGAGACGGTCTCCGGTCTCACCACCACCGGCGCCACGATCCTGAACGACGTGGAGGGACTCAGCCGGGGCGTGCAGTTCTGGCGGCTGTTCTGCCACTGGATCGGCGGCATGGGCATTCTGGTGTTCATCATGGCGGTGCTGCCTCTGGCGGGCAACCGCAGCATGCACATCATGCGCGCCGAGGTGCCCGGCCCCACGGTGGGAAAGCTGGTGCCCAGAGCCCGGCAGACTGCCCGGATCCTGTATGTGCTCTATCTCATTTTGACGCTGGTGGAGACCGCCCTTTTGAAGCTGGGCGGCATGTCCTTTTTCGACGCGCTGCTCCATTCCTTCGCCACCGCCGGCACCGGCGGCTTTTCCACCCGGGCCCTGAGCGTGGGCTACTTCAACAGCACCTACATCGACATCGTCATCGGCACGTTCATGCTGCTGTTCGGCGTGAATTTCAGCCTTTACTATCTCATCCTCATCGGCAGCTGGAAGCAGGCGCTGAAAAACGAGGAGCTGCGCTGGTATGCTGTCATCATCGTCTTTGCCACGGTGACCATCGCCTGGAGCATCATGGACCAGTACGGCGGCTTCGTCCAGGCCCTGCGCTACAGCTATTTTCAGGTGTCCTCCATCCTCACCACCACGGGCTTTTCCACGGCGGACTTTACACAATGGCCGGCCTATGCCCAGAGCATGCTGGTGCTGCTGATGTTCATCGGCGGCTGCGCCGGCAGTACCGCCGGCGGTTTGAAGGTCTCCCGGGTGATGCTGCTGTGCAAGGACACCCTGACGGAGCTGCGCCGGATGCTCCGGCCCCGGAGCGTGGAGCGGGTGCGGCTGGACGGAAAGCCGGTGGAGACCGGCACCCTTCGGGCCGTGCAGGGATATTTCTTCGTGTATCTGCTGCTGCTTCTCATGGGGACGCTGGTGGTCTCTCTGGACGGCATGGATTTCACCACGAACTTCACCGCCTCCCTGGCCTGCATCTCCAACGTGGGCCCGGGTCTGGCGCTGGTGGGGCCCATGGGCAGCTTTTCGGTGTTCTCGCCTTTGAGCAAGGTCGTTCTGATCTTTGAAATGCTCCTGGGCAGACTGGAGATCTATCCGATCCTGCTGCTGTTCTTCCCCGCCACCTGGAAAGCGAAATGAGGTGTGACCATGACTAGCGAATCAGAACGTCCTCTGACCGAGGCGGAGCAGCGGCGGCTGGACCACTTCAACCAGGTCCGTGAGGCGCTCGCCGCGAAAGGATATCAAGAGACCTTCTTCACCATCGGCATCGTGAAGGCCAACGCCTATACCATGCTGGCGGCCATCCCGGTGACCATCGGGGTATTTCTGCTGTTTTTCCTCTGCTTTTTTCGTGATGGGAGGGTGTTGCTGTGGCAC
>CAMHRJ010000160.1 GCA_946187475.1 uncultured Clostridia bacterium
TGACAGGGAAGATATATGCTATATAATACATATGAACGAATGCTCATATGTTCAATTCAGGAGGTGCGCGGATGGACGAAAAACAGATTCCGGTGTGCGACTTTCTCCACGTCCATGAAGATACGGTGCAGCAGGTGCTCTCGGAGCTGCCGGCAGAGGAGCGGCTTTACGATCTGGCAGAGCTTTTCCGCATGTTCGGCGACACCACCCGCATCCGCATCCTGTATCTTCTGTTCGAGAGTGAGCTTTGTGTCTGCGACCTGGCAAAGCTGCTGGGCGTGACCCAGAGCGCCGTGAGCCACCAACTCCGGGCCCTGAAGGACGCGAAGCTGGTCCGCTTCCGCCGGGCGGGGAAGACCGTGTTTTATTCGCTGGACGACGACCATGTCCGTTCGATTCTGTCCCTGGGCATGGAACACATTTTGGAAAAGTAAAAGAAAAGGAGTCCTCATCATGCAGAAAAAGTACAGCATCGAAGTCGATTGCGCCAACTGTGCCGCCGCCGTGGAGCGCAAGCTTGCAGATCTTGCTGGAATCGAATCCATCTCCATCAGTTACATGGCGCAGAAAATGATCGTGGAGTACGCCGACGGCGTGGACGAAAGCACCAAGGTGAAGGAAATGCTGAAGGTCGCCCGCAAGATCGAGCCGGACTTCGAGATCGAGGCGTAACGCCATGAAGCTCAAACGCAGTCAAAAGCGCGATCTGCGAAACATCCTGATCGCGCTGGCGCTGTTTGCGGTCTTGCTGCTGGTGCGGCACCTGCTTCCGGAGCTGATCTGGCTCCACGCCATTCTGGCCGTCGCTGCGATCTATGTGGTGGGCTGGGGCGTGTTCAAGCGGGCCTGGGTCGGAATCAAGAATCACCAGCCCTTTGACGAAAACCTCCTTATGGCCATCGCCGTGCTGGGCGCGCTGATCCTGGGCGAATTTGCCGAGGCTGTTGCCGTCATGACCTTCTATCAGGTGGGCGAGCTCTTTGAGAGCATCGCCGTGGGACGCAGCCGCAAGAGCATTTCGGCCCTCATGGACATCCGTCCCGACCACGCGAATCTGGAGACCGACGGCGGCCTCATCGAGGTCCTGCCGGAGACCGTAGAGCTGGGCAGCATCATCGTGGTGAAGCCCGGCGAGCGCGTTCCCTTGGACAGTGAGGTGGTGGAGGGTGTCTCCTCTCTGAATCTTGCGGCCCTGACTGGGGAGAGCGTCCCTGTGGACGTGGCCCCCGGCGACGCGGTGGTCAGCGGCGGCGTGAATCTGACGGGTGTTCTCCGTCTGCGCACGCTGAAGCGCTACGATGACTCCACCGTGGCCCGGATTCTGGAGCTGGTGGAGAATTCCACCATGAAAAAGGCCAAGACTGAGCGGTTCATCACCCGATTTGCCCGGTGGTATACCCCTGCCGTGGTCATCTCTGCCCTGCTGCTGGCGGTTCTGCCGCCCATCATCCGTCTGAGTGCACTGCATCTGGCGCCCATGTGGGGCGACTGGATTCACCGTGCCCTGACTTTCCTGGTCATCAGCTGCCCCTGCGCCATGGTGATCTCCATCCCGCTGAGCTTCTTCGGCGGCATCGGCGGCGCCAGCTCCCGGGGCATCCTGATCAAGGGCAGCAGCTATCTGGAGCAGCTGGCCCGGGCGGATACCGTGGTATTCGATAAAACCGGCACTCTGACCCGGGGCGTGTTCGAGGTTACCGAGGTCTTCCCGGAACCGGAGATCAGCAGCGAAGAGCTGCTGCGTCTGGCGGCGGCTGCCGAACGCTATTCCGACCACCCCGTCAGCGAGAGCCTCCGTGCCGCCGCAGGCCCCATCGCCGAGGCGGACACCGCTTCCGACGCCCACGAGCGTCCCGGAGAAGGCGTCCTCGCCATCGTGGGCGGTCAACGGGTTGCCGTTGGCAACGATCGTCTTATGAAGGCCCTGGGCCTGAACCCCAAGGGCGTCCTGGCTGCCGGAACTTTGGTGCACGTTGCCCGGGAGAATCGCTACCTGGGCTGCATCGAGATCTCTGACCGTCCCAAAGCCGGCGCCGCAGCCGCGGTGCAGGAGCTGCGGGAGCGCGGCGTCAAACGCGTCGTCATGCTTACCGGTGACCGGAAGGCCGCGGCCCAGGCCATGGCCAAAGAGCTGGGCGTCACCGAGGTGCGCAGCGAGCTGCTGCCCACGGACAAGGTCACAGAGCTGGAAGCACTGCTGAAGCAGCAGGCCAAGGGCAAAACCCTGGCATTTGTGGGTGACGGCATCAACGACGCTCCGGTCCTGGCCCGCGCGGACGTAGGCGTCGCCATGGGCGGCATCGGCTCTGACGCCGCCATCGAGGCCGCCGACGTGGTCTTGATGGATGATGACATCAGCAAGCTGCCTGTGGCCATGCGCATCGCCCGGCGCACCGTCGCCATCGCCTGGCAGAACATCGCCTTCGCCCTTCTGGTCAAGGCTGTCTGCCTGATTCTCGGCGCTTTGGGCATTGCGGGCATGTGGCTGGCCATCTTCGCTGACGTGGGCGTCATGGTCCTCTGTGTGCTGAACGCCGCCCGCGCATTGCTGGTGAAAAACCTGTAATCTTAAAGCTCACAGATATCCTGTGGGCTTTTTGCTCTTTTTACAGATTTTTAATGCAATTTCAGGTGGGTTGTGTCATAATAAAGAAAACGAATCCAAGAGGAGGATTTTGCCATGAGTCAGAAGATCGTGGTCGTCGAGGACGACATTAACATTGCTGAGCTCCTGCGCCTGTGTCTGGAGAAGGACGGCTTTGCCGTCAGCGTGGCCCATGACGGCGGCGCCGGCGTGGAGCTGTTCGAAAAAGAAAACCCCGATCTGGTCATGCTGGACATCATGCTCCCGGTCATGGACGGCTGGGCCGTGCTGAAGCAGATCCGCAAAGCAGGGAAGACTCCTGTTATTATGTTAACCGCGAAAGGCGAGGTCGAGGATAAGGTCAACGGCCTGGAGAGCGGCGCGGATGATTACATCGTCAAGCCCTTCGAGGTCAAGGAGCTGCTGGCCCGGGTCCACGCGGTGCTCCGCCGGGTTGGGGACGAGGCACCCCAGCAGGGCAAGAAGCTCACCTTTGACAAGCTCGTCATCAACCTGGATTCCTACGAGCTTGTGGTGGACGGAAAGCGCATCGACACGCCGCCCAAGGAGATGGAGCTGCTGTACCATCTGGCTGCCACGCCCAACCGGGTCTATACCCGCAACCAGCTGCTGGACGAGGTCTGGGGCTTTGATTATTTCGGCGACTCCCGCACCGTGGACGTGCACATCAAGCGTCTGCGTGAGAAGCTGGAGGGCGTCTCCGACCAGTGGAACCTGAAGACGGTCTGGGGCGTGGGCTATAAGTTTGAGTGTGCGGAGAACTGATGTTCTGTCCTTAAACGATGAAAAGCATCTATTTCAAAAACTTCGCTGCCACGGCGGCCATGGTGGTGCTGAGCTTTCTGTTCCTCGGCGTTGCGCTGGTGCTCCTTGGGCGGAGCTACGTCATCAACAACTACCGCTCCGGCATGGAGACCAATGCCCAGGAGGTCAGCCGCAGCGCCCAGGCCCTGGCCTCGGACGGCGAGCTGAACGACTGGTCCCTGCGCATGACCCTGAGCACCCTGTCGCAGATCTCCGGAAACCACATTTTCCTCTGTGACACCGAGGGCACCGTCGTCTCCTGCTCAGACATGAACATCGCCTGCGTACATCTGGGCCGGACGCTGGACAATGCCACCATGACCAGTCTCCGCAGCGGTGGAGAGATCAACCAGATCACAACCCTGGGCGGCCTTTACGATACTCCGCACTATGTGGTAACGGAGCCCATCCGCTCTGCCTACAATGACACCATCATCGGCTATGTGTTCGTCTCGGCGGATTCCTCTACTATCATCGAGGGCTGGGACACCTTCCTGCTGGTCTTCCTGGCAGCCTCGGCTGCGGTCATGGCCATCGCGCTGCTCATGGCCTTCATGACCTCCAAGCGTATGGCAAAGCCTCTGGACGAGATGGCCCGGGCCACCCGCCACTTTGCTCACGGGGACTTCTCCGTTCGCGTGGAGGAGGACGACCGCACCGACGAGGTGGGCGCTCTGGTCTCTGCCTTCAACACCATGGCGGATTCTCTGGAGAAATCCGAACAGCGGAGAAATGACTTCATCGCCAATGTCTCCCATGAGCTGAAAACGCCCATGACCACCATCGCGGGCTATGCCGAAGGTCTTCTGGACGGCACGATTCCCAGAGAGAATGAGGACAAATACCTGGCCATCATCGCCGAGGAGACCCAGCGCCTGTCCCGCCTGGTGCGCAGTATGCTGGACATCTCCCGCATGGAGAGCACCGGCACCAGCCTGACCCGCCGGCGGGAATTTGACCTGCTGGAGGTGGTGATCTCCACGCTCCTGAGCTTTGAAGACCGGGCCAACGCCAAAAAGCTGGAGATGGATCTCCGTCTGCCGGAAAACCATGTGAACGTGCTGGGGGATCCCGACGCCATCACCCGGGTGGTCTATAATCTGCTGGACAACGCCATCAAGTTTGCCGACGAGGGCAGCACCCTGTCCGTCTCCCTCTGGAAGACTGACGGCAAGGCTTATGTCTCCGTCCGGGACCAGGGCGAGACCATCCCCGAAAGCGATCTGCCCTTCATCTTCGACCGCTTCCATAAATCCGACCGCAGCCGCAGTCTGGATCGGGACGGCGTGGGTCTTGGGCTTTATCTGGTCAAGAGTATTCTGGACGCCCACGGTGAGGACATCGCCGTCACCAGCCGGGACGGCCAGACCGCCTTTGTCTTTACCGTCACGCTGGCACCGCCGGCACCCAAGGAAAAAAAGAAATAAATCCGCAGCGCAATTTACATTTTGTTTTAATTTCATTCACAGCAGGCTCAAAAATCTTTGGTAATCTGTTACCATCCACGGAGGTACATTTTTATGTACGACGATGCATACAGCTCCTGGTATGACACCAACCCGGCTCAGCCGGAGGTGGAGGCAGCTCCGGAGCGCGAGCGGGATTATGCCGAGGCCTATTGGTCGGCCATGGCGGAACAGAGCAAGCGCCGCTCCCGGCGGCTGCTGGCATGGCTGATTGCGGCCATCGTGGTGATTCTGATCATCGTGTCCGCCTGGGTCTTCTCCCGGGCCAACCAGCCGGTGAGCACACCGGCGGAAAACGGCGACGCGCAGATTCTTCCGCTCCCGGAGGAATCTGAAGAGGCGGACACCGCCTCCATCCCCGCGGCCGAGACCGGCACCGGCGTCACCATGACGATCACCGGCCAGCCGGAAGGGGAGAAGCTCTCCTATCAGGAGATCTACGCCAAATGTCTGCCCTCCGTGGTGGCCATCAAGACCAGCTTCGACGCGGCGGACAGCTACGCCCTGGGCACCGGCATCGTCATGACCGAGGATGGCTACATTCTCACCAACGCCCATGTGCTGGACGGCGGCAAAAGCGTCACGGTCACGATGCTCTCCGACGATTCCGAGTATGTGGCGAAGCTGGTGGGCACTGATTCCGTCAGCGATATTGCAGTGCTGAAGATCGAGGCTTCGGGCCTTACGCCGGCAGAGTTCGGCGATTCCTCCCAGCTGGTGGTGGGCGACCCGGTGGTTGCCATCGGCAATCCCCTCCGGCAGGAGCTTTACGGCACCATGACCGACGGCATCATCTCCGCCATCAATCGCAATGTGATCTACGACGGCCACAGCATGACCCTGCTGCAGACCAACGCCGCCATCAACGAAGGCAAC
>CAMHRJ010000161.1 GCA_946187475.1 uncultured Clostridia bacterium
GTGGGCGAGTACCTGGTGGAGAAGCTGAAGGCCCAGGCCGAGGCCCTGGGCATCGACGTGCGCGTCAACACCAAGGCCACCGAGATCCTCATGGAGGACGGCCAGGCCGTGGGCGTCAAGGCGGAGGACGCCGAGCACAACTACACCATCCACGCCAAGTCCGTGGTGCTGACCACCGGCGGCTTCGGCGCGAACTTCGACCTGATGGCGAGCTATGACGAGAGCCTGCGCAACGCCGTCACCACCAACCACTCCGGCGCCACCGGCGACGGCATTGCCATGGCTCAGGCCGTGGGCGCCGACACCGTGGACATGGAGCAGATCCAGCTGCACCCGACCGTCATCCAGTCCGACGGCACGCTGGTGTCCGAGTCCGTGCGCAGCCACGGCGCCATCATCGTCAACACCCAGGGCAAGCGCTTCGTCAACGACCTGGCCGGCCGTGACGTGGTCTCCCAGGCTGAGCTGAAGCAGCCCGACGGCTACTGCTTCATCATCTTCGACCAGCACCTGCAGGACGAGGTCGCCCTGACCCAGAAGTTCATCGACCGCGGCTTCACCATCACGGGCAATACCTATGAGGAGCTGGCGGAGAACATGGGTCTCACCGGCGAGGCGGTGAAGAACTTCGTGAACACCATGAACACCTGGAACGAGTCCGTGGCCAAGGGCGTGGACGAGGAGTTCGGGCGCGACAACGGCATGGACGCGGATCTGTCCACCGCGCCCTACTACGCCATCAAGATCGCCCCGGGCATCCACCATACCATGGGCGGCATCAAGATCAACTCCAACGCCGAGGTCATCGACACCGACGGCAACGTGATTCCTGGCCTCTTCGCCGCGGGCGAGACCACCGGCGGCATCCACGGCGGCAACCGTGTGGGCGGCAACGCGGTCTGCGACTTCATCGTCTTCGGACGCATCGCGGGCAAGAGCGCTTCCGACTTTGCCGGCTCCGTCGCGCTGGACGATGCGGCCTGATCGCAAATCGAATACCGAACCCAGTGGCGCGCTGCGAATTGCAGCGCGCCATTTTCGTGTGCATCCTATGCGGTCGCATGCCATGGCATACCGGCGCATCCCAACACAAATTCAAATACAAAACAACTCCAACACCAACCACAACCCCACCCCCAGAGCTGGCACACGGCGGGTCAAAACCCGTGGAAAACGGAGATTTTTTTGGAAAAACCTGTGGAAAACCGCCCGAACGCAGGGGAGAGCTGTGGAAAACCGGGATCGTATTGCACGGTAAATTGGAGTTTAACGGTCGCACCAAAATAGAATTTGTAGGGGAGGGGCTTGCCCCTCCCGCTTGTAACAGCTCATTCCGGTTTACACGGGAGGGGCAAGCCCCTCCCCTACGAGCACGAATGGTGGTGCGGCATAAATCCAACGCCCCGCTAAATACAAATCTGAATTTGAAAAAGCATTTAAGCTCCACACTTCTCACAATTGTCATTCTGTCCGGTTTTTCTTGCAATTCTGATTGGAAAATGCTAGACTGATTCTATAACAGAGTAAATTGCGAAAGGAGCATTTCTATGAAGAAAAAGCTTTTGGCCCTTCTGCTGGCCGCGGTCCTGACGTACTCGCTTTTGCCCACGGCTGCGCTGGCGGACGGCCCGGACTACTCGATCATCACCAATTACGAGCAGCTGCTGGCAGTCAAAGACAGCAGCAGCACCTACATCCTCGATCCGGCGGCGGACTTCGGCTGGCCGGCGGAGGAGACGGAGCTGAGCGTCTCGACAACCCTCCGGATGCGGGGGGACTGGACCATCCCTGCGCAGGTGACGCTGGACTTCAGCGGTTCGCTGACGCCGGACTATGAATCCGGCGACTACTGCTGGAGGACTTTGACCGTGGACGGTACGCTGATCCTCTATCCGCGTCACGCCTTTCAGGTCTACCGTATGGTCATCGGCGGCAAGCTGATTCTGAACGGCTACGACGCAAGTCTCAGTGTGGACGAGGGCGAGCTTCTCAGCACCGGCACCCTGCAGCTGAAATCGGACATCAGCACCTATTCCTTCAATCTGAGCGACGGCCCCTGGTATGGCCGTCACAGCGACACCGCCGAATATCAGACCCACTGGGTGTTTCACGAGGGAGCTCAGTTCCTGGGAAGGGAAAACAATGCCTCTGCGGGGCAAATCAGCATCCCCGGGACTGGTGAGGAAAATGCCCCCGGCGTGCTTCTGGAGGCCGTGGGCGCGGTGCAGTGTCCCTATCAGCTTGTGCAGTTTGATGGCGCGGATGTGACGCTGAAGGGCGACTGGAAGCTGGACGGCATCTCGGTCAGAGGCAGCTCCAATCTCCTGATCGACGGTTCCGCCATCGCCCGCTATCTGCATCTTACCTGCAGCAAAACCGGCAGTTCACTTCTGGACAATGATCCGACCCGCTGCGCCCGCATCACCGTCCCCAGCGGCAGCACCCTTGCACTGGAAAAGTGGGGGGATAATAACTTCAGTGCCAGCTCCGATGCGGACGGAAACACGGAGCTCGTGGTGAACGGCACCCTGCGTCTGGGGGAAGGCACCAGAAATGACAGCGAGCTTTCGATCATTGGCGCCGGCACCCTCGACGCCCGCGCCCGGTATGAGGACGGCACCTATCAGCCTCGGTTTTTTACCAGCAGCGGGGAATTCACCATGAATGACGTCATCCTCGACCGCGCCGCCTATGCGGATGCCATCGCGGAGACCATCACCATCGAACGGAACTGGAAGCTCGTTCCGAAGATCCTCACCCAGCCCCAGAGCGTCACCGTAAACGCCGGGGAGGAGGCGGCCTTCACCGTAGAGGCCAAGCCGGCGGAGACCTATCAGTGGATGTACAACGACGGCAGCAACCACAGCTGCACGGACGAAATGGGCACCGGCGCGAATACCGACACCTTCCGCTTCATCGCCAAGCCCGAGTATGACGGCTGTCAGTTCTTCTGCGTCGTGACCAGCGACGGAGTTACCAGAGTCACCGACAGACCCACCCTCACGGTGCTGGGGCCGAGTCTGGAGATCACCAGCCAGCCCAAGAGCGTTTCCGCCGTCGTCGACAAGACCGCCACATTCCAGGTGGCTGCCACGGGCGAGAACCTGACCTACCAGTGGCAGTACAAAGCGCCCGGCGGAAGCTGGAAGAACACGACCCTTTCCGGCAACAAGACCGACACGCTGAAGGTCAGTGCTACCTGCGGCCGCCACAATTACCAGTACCGCTGCGTGATTACGGACGGGAACGGCATCACCCTCAACTCCAACGCTGTGAAGCTCACGGTGCTGGGCGTCAAGACCCAGCCGAAGGCTGTCTCCACCACGGCGGGGAAGACCGCCACATTCAAGGTAGTGGCCACGGGAGAAAATCTCACCTACCAGTGGCAGTACAGAGCACCCGGCGGGAGCTGGAAAAATACGACGCTTTCCGGCAACAAGACCGACACGCTGAAGGTCAGCGCCACCTGCGGCCGGGATGGCTACCAGTACCGCTGCGCGGTCAAGAGCGGCAGCAATACCGTGTACTCCGACGGCGCGAAGCTCACGGTCTTCGGCATCAAGACCCAGCCTGCCAACGTTACCGGTACGGTAGGGAAGAACGTCAGCATGAAGGTGGTGGCCACCGGTGAAAACCTGACCTACCAGTGGCAGTATCAGACCGATACCGGCACCTGGAAGAACACCACGCTGACCGGGGCCAAGACCGCGACCCTGAAGATCCCGGTGACACTGGCCCGGGACGGCAATGTCTACCGCTGCGTGGTGAAGAGCGGCAGCAGCACCGCAACTTCCAAATCCGCGAAGCTGACGGCCTTTGCCATCAAGACCCAGCCCAAAGACGTGACTGCCGCCAAGGGCAGCACCGCCACCCTGAAGGTGGTCGCAGTCGGTGAAAACCTGACCTACCAGTGGCAGTATCAGGCCGCCGACGGCACCTGGAAGAACACCACCCTGACCGGTGCCAAGACGGCCACACTGTCGATTCCCGCAACCGCAGCCCGCAACGGCAACGTCTACCGCTGTATCGTGAAGAGCGGCACCAGTACCATCACCTCCAACGCCGCGAAGCTGACCGTGAAGTAAACCCATATGCACCCATCCCCGGGCTTCGTCGAGCCCGGGGATGTTTTGCGCATATTTTGGGTGTGCACCTTGCAATGGCAAAAGGCCCATGATATAATTCAATAATGATTATGATTCAAATTTCGGAATCGGCATGACTTGGAAGGGAGGTGCGCTTGTTGCGATCTGATGCTGGGCGGCAGGGACTGCTGCATGAGCGGCTGACCGACGTGTTTCTGGTCCTGCTGCTGACGGTGTATCTGTTTGTCTTTAACTCCGACGGATATCTCTCCCTGACCCAGGCCAAGCGGCCTCTGTTTTATGTCCTGTGCGGCGGCTACGCCGTACTGTGCCTGCTGCTGTATTTCGAGCAGCTTGTGGTGGGGGAGCGCAAACCGACGGGCTTGCGCCAACTGGCGTCGAGCACCACCTGGACGCAGCGGCTCGTGCTGCTCTACTGGCTGCTCACGGTGCTCTCCGCGTTGCTTTCAGACGCCCGTTCCGTCACATGGTTCGGCGGGACCCGGGACGAGGGCGTACTGACCATCAGCATTTACTGCGCGGTATTCCTGGCGGCTTCCATATTTGGCCGGGCGAAGCCCTGGCACCTGTATGTGCTGGGCGGCGCGGTGCTGCTGCAAAGCCTTCTGTGCGCGGTGCAGCTCCAGGGCGGCAATCCCCTGGGACTTTATCCCGACGGCGTGAATTATTTCGATGCCAACGCTGCCTATTCCGGTGCCTATCTGGGCACGGTGGGGAATGTGGACTTCCTGGGGACGTTTTACTGCCTTGCCGCCGCGCTTCTGCTGGCAGCGCTGCTGCGCATGGATTCCCGGCGCCGCTGGCTGATGCTGCTTCCGCTGGCGGCAGCCGGCTATGTGATTTTCCGAATGCGTGTCTGGTCCTGCATCGTGGGCCTCACGGTGGGCATGCTGCTGGCGCTGCCGCTGGTGCTGCGCCTTTCTGACGGAGCGCGGCGGAAGCTGGCGCTGGCGACGTTTGGATGTGCGGTGCTCGCGGGTGCGGCGGCGGTGGTTTTCGCTGTCTGCCGCGGCGTGCCCCGGTCTCTGGAGTCCGGGCGGCTCTACATCTGGCGCGAGGTGCTGGAGCGGGTGCCGCAGCACATCTGGTTCGGCGCCGGGCCGGATACCATGAGCCTGGCAAATATCCCGCCCTTCGAGCGCTATGATGCCGCCCTGGGGCAAACCCGCGTCGCCCACATTGATGCTGCGCACAATGAGTATTTGAATGTTTTGTACCATCAGGGCATTTTCGCGCTGCTGGCCGAACTGGGCGCCATTGCCGCGTCGCTCCTCTCCTGGTGGAAGCATAGCCGGCGGTGTCCTGCTGCAGCCATTTTGGGCGCTGGTGTGCTGTGTTATGCGATCCAGGCGTTTTTCAATATCAGTATGTTCTTAACTGCTCCGTTCTTCTGGCTTGCGCTGGGTCTGCTGGATGGATCGTGCAGAGGAAACCATATTCAAAAAGGGAGGAAACAACATGAGAGAAAAGACCTCGGGTAAACGGCTGTTGGCGCTGAATCTCGCGCTGCTTCTGCTGCTGACGCTCCTGCCGATCACGGCACTGGCGGCGGAGCTGACCCCGGGCGAGACAGTTACCTACACCATCGAAAACAA
>CAMHRJ010000162.1 GCA_946187475.1 uncultured Clostridia bacterium
CGCAGCCAATCCGGCTGCGGCGGTGGGCAGTTCGGCTTAGAACTTGACCGTTCTCGGGGGCGCGGTGAAGGAACTGAAGGTGGCCTCGGCGTCCTGCAGATAGAACACCACGGTGTTGCCGTCGCCGGGGGCGTACATGCTGCGCAGGTCGGGATAGGCTTCCAGCATGGCCTCCTGGGCCTCGATGCGGGGGTCTTCCACGGCGGTGGCGGCCACGCGGAGCCACTGCTGGCCGTCGAAGGCGCACAGCTCCACCTTTTTCCCGGCCAGCTGGGCGGCCACGGGCTTGACCTTGCCGGTCTGGATGTAGAGCTTGTCCTCAAAGATGTTGGCGGTGCCGAAGGGGCGCACGCGGGGCTGGTCGCCCTCCACGGTGGCGAGATAGTACGCGCCGCATTTCTTCAGGAATTCACAGACTTCTTTCATGGTGGTACCTCCTATATAAATATTTGATTTCAGCAGTTCCTGCCGGGCAGCATGCCCCGAAGCAGCTGGGGAATCGGTCCGCCGGCGAGGGGACGGTAGGGCTTGCCGGAGAGGATGGTCTGCTCCACGCGCAGGTCCTTGATGCGGTCCTTGGGCACCGTGTAGGGATTGCCGGAAAGGATGACCATGTCCGCGATCTTGCCCGCCTCCAGGGTGCCGCGCTGGGCGTCGTCGAAGCTGGTGTAATAGCCGTTGCGGGTGCACATGCGCAGGGCCTCATAGACGTTCAGGGCCTGCTTGGGGTCCGTGTGGTTCACGGCCTTATGGATCCAGAGCAGGGGGTCCGGCTCCGTGCAGGGGCCGTCGGAGCCCGCGGTCATGAGGATGCCGTTTTTGGCAAAGGAGCGCAGGGGGTTCAGCCGTGCGGCCCGGTCGCCCAGGATCTCCGTCAGATAGGCGTCCGGCTCCTGGGGCCAGTCGATGAAGGCGGTCTGCACCGGCAGGAGGATGTGGTACTTCTTGCAGATGGCCAGACCCTCCGCCGTGGGTAGACAGGCGTGGATGATGGCGTGGCGGTGGTCCCGGCGGGGATAGTCCTCCAGAGCCGCGGCCAGGGCCCGGGTGGCCTGGTCGAAGGCGGCGTCGCCGATGGCGTGCATCTCGATCTGGAGTCCCGCCCGGTTGGCCTGGATGCAGAACTGGGTCACCTGCTCGTCGGTGTAATAGAGGACGCCCCGGTCATCGGTGCCCTCGTAGGGCTCCTTCATGGCCGCGTCCCGGGAGCCGAAGCAGCCGTCGAGAGCGGTCTCGAAGCAGCCGCCGATGCGGGGCAGCTTCCGCTTCAGGGCCTTGTTCACGTCCAGGGTCTGCATGTAGACCCGCATCTGCAGGCCGTTATTCAGACCCGAGGCGAACCAGCGCTCCAAATCCACGTCCAAATCGCCGGTGAAGCCCACGCCGCTGACGGAGTGGATCATGCCGATGCCCCGCTTCGCCAGATCGTCCGCCGCCCGCTGCATGTTTTTCACCAGCTGGATCACGGGCACGGAGTTCGTCACGAAGTCGGACACGGCGAAGAAGGCCTCCTGATTCATCTCGCCGGTGTCGGCGTGGCAGCCCCGCAGGGGCGTGACCTTCTTCTGCACCAGCTCATAGAGCTTCGTGTTCACCACACAGGCGTGGCCGTCGTACTTCACCATGAACAGCGGCCGGTCCGGGCAGACACTGTCCAGCTCCTCCCGGGAGACCAGCCGCCCGTCGGAGACGGAATAGGGCGAGGCGCCGAAGGCCACGATGAGCTTGTCCTTCGTGGTGGGCAGAAAGGCGCGCAGCATGTCCAGAATCTCTGCGTTGCTGCGGGCGTCCATGACGTTCAGCCCCGCGTGGAAGGTGGCGTAGCTGGCAAAGTGGATGTGGCTGTCCACAAAGGAGGGCACCAGCACCCGGTCGCCCAGATGGACCACCTTCGCCTTGCCGAAGCGATACTGCCGGGGATTCAGATCACCCACATAGACGATCTTTCCCTTGTCCTCTACCAGAGTGCTGGCGATGGTGTTGCGGTCGTCGCAGGTGAGAATTGTGCCGCGATAAATCTTCACGATACCGGCTCTCCCTCCCGGAGCTTGCGCTGCAGCTCCTCATAGCAGTGGTTCAGCAGATCCCGCTCCTGCTCGTTCTCCAGAGGCGCGAGACCCTTGTTTCCGTCCTCGGTCTCCACCACCCGGCAGGCGCACATCTGCTGCTCCTCGCCCATGGTGAATACCACGTAGGACCGCCCGGTCAGCTCCCAGTCATAGGTGAACAGCACCTCGCACTGCACCGGCTGGCCGTCGGGACCGGGGATGGAAAACCTTCCGCTTTCAAAAATATCCATTTGAATCACCTTTGTTTTCAGAGATGCACCCATTGTAACATAAACCGTCTCCTTTGAAAACCCGGCCCGGAGCCAAAAAACGAATTTGCCTCCCAAATTCTGCCGAATACTCAACCAAAACCGAAAGAATCGAAGAAATCTGCACATTTTTAAGAAATTGTGTTAAAAATTTTTCGGTTTTTCAGCAACAAATTGTTGATTAGTCCGCGAATCTATGTTATACTGTATGGCAAGAAGAAAGACACCATGTCGTTTCGGCGACAAGACGCGTATAAAGGAGCTTTGAATATGAATGAAAAACCTGTGGATCGCCGCGTAAGAAAGACCAAGCGGCAGCTGCGTCTGGCTCTGATGCAGCTCATGAGCGAGAAGAACGTGAAGGATATCTCCGTGCGCGAACTGGCTGCCATCGCGGACATCAACCGCGGAACGTTTTACATCCATTATAAGGACGTCTATGACCTGCTGAGCCAGCTGGAGGACGAGATGGCCGCCGGTCTCTCCGCCGTTTGCCAGAAGCACAACCCGGACGAGTACAGCGGCAACGCCTTCCCGTATCTCAGCGATCTGTATCACTTCATTGCCGAGAATGCGGATATGTGCCGGGTGCTGCTGGGCGCCAACGGCGACAAGGCCTACACCGACCGCATCTGCCGCATCCTTCGGGACGATCACCTCTACGACTTCGTGTCCAACTTCCACAAGGACGCCGACCCCACGCTGATCGACTATTTCTGCGCGTTCATCATCTCCGGCAACCTGTCTCTGGCCCTGCGCTGGATCGCCACCGGCATGCAGGAGACGCCGGACGAGATGGCGATTCTGGCGGGCAAGATCATCACCCAGGGTGTGCAGGTGCTCTCCCAGGAGATCGCGGAGTAAACCGCGCCGACAATCGAACAACGCCGCGGGCACCGGATGGGTGCCCGCGGCGTTGCTGTGGGGATAGAACATTCGATTCCCGAAAATGGAAAATTTCTCTGTACTTTTTCCCACCAAAATGATATATTAAACAGTACTTGAAATGAAAGGGGGCTTACCCGTGCAGGTGGATCTTTCCGAGGCCATGCGCTATCTGGGCGCAGGGCAGGCGGAGGACGAAGCGCTCTTAAAATCCCTGGGCGCGGTGGCCTCCCAGCTGGAGCAGATCGCCCAGCCCAAGTGGCGCTATCGGGTCGCCCCGGTGGAGCATACCCCGGAAGGGGAGCGGGCGGCAGGTCTGTGTCTCACGGGTCAGATGGCGAAGACCATGCTGGCGGAGTGCGACCGGGCGGTGCTGCTGATCTGCACCCTGGGCGCGGCTTTTGAAACCCTCCTGCGGCAGAAGCAGGCCCGAAGCATGGCCGAGGCCGCCATGCTGGACGCCTGCGGCAGCGCCTTCGTGGAGGTGGGCTGCGACGCGGCGGAGCGGGAGATCGCCCAGCGGTTTCCGGACTGCTATCTCACAGACCGGTTCAGCCCCGGCTACGGGGACCTGCCCCTTTCCATCCAGCCGGCATTCTGCGCCGCCCTGGATGCTCAGCGCCAGCTGGGCGTCACTGTGACGGAGAGCCTGCTCATGGTGCCCACCAAGACCGTCACCGCGGTGATCGGTCTTTCCGAGAAACCCCAGATGGCCCGCATCCGCGGCTGCGATTTCTGCCAGCGGCGGGAGACCTGCAATCTGCGCAAAGGAGGACGTTCCTGTGGAATTTCATGACCTGCTGCAAAACGATAGATTCCTGATGCTGGACGGCGGCATGGGCACCACCCTGCAGCGCAGCGGCCTGCAGCCCGGCGACGTGCCCGAGCTGCTGAATCTGGAGCGGCCGGAGCTCATCGCCTCCATCCACCGGGATTACGTGGACGCCGGGGCACAGGTGGTCTATACCAATACCTTCGGCGCCAACAGCCTGAAATTAAAGCGCACCGGCAAAACCACCGCCGAGATCGTCACCGCCGCCGTGCGACTGGCGAAGGAGGCCGTGGGCGGCCGGGCCCTGGTGGCCGTGGACATCGGCCCTCTGGGCGAGCTGTTGGAGCCCATGGGCCAGCTCACCTTCGAGCGGGCCTATGACCTCTTTGCCGAGATCGCCGTAGCAGGCGCAGCCGCCGGGGCAGATCTGGCGGTGATCGAGACCATGACCGATCTCTATGAGACCCGGGCGGCGCTGCTGGCCGTGAAGGAGCAGACGTCGCTGCCTGTGCTGGTGACCATGTCCTTCGAGGCTTCGGGCCGTACCTTCACCGGCTGCGCCGCCGAGAGCATGGCCCGTACCCTGGAAGGCCTCGGCGCCGACGCCATCGGCGTCAACTGCTCCGTGGGCCCGGACCAGATGGGCGGGATTCTCAAAACCATCTGCCGCTGCACCCGGCTGCCGGTGATTGCCAAGCCCAACGCGGGTATGCCCGACCCGGTGGACGGCAGCTATTCCATGGGTCCGGAGGAATTCGGCCGCCTGACGGCGGCGTTCGCGGATTTGGGCGTCACGGTCTTCGGCGGATGCTGCGGCACCACGCCGGAGTTTGTCCGCGAAATCGTGAACTCCCTGAAGGATAAAATGCCGGTCTCCCGGTCTTACGACGCGGTGAGCTTCGTCTGCACGCCGGTGACGCCGGTGCGCATCGACGGCGTCCGGGTCATCGGCGAGCGTATCAACCCCACGGGCAAAAAACGCTTCCAGCAGGCGCTGCTGGAAAACGATTTGGATTATATTCTGGAGCTGGGCGTCCAGCAGGAGGATGCGGGCGCGTCCATCCTGGATGTGAACGTGGGCTACCCCGGCGTGGACGAGGTGGAGATGCTGCCCCGGGTGGTGAAAAAGCTCCAGAGTGCCCTGAGCATCCCCCTGCAGCTGGATTCCTCCAACCCAGCCGCCCTGGAGGCGGGGCTCCGGGTCTACAACGGCAAGCCTGCCGTGAACAGCGTCAACGGCAACCCCGAGGTGCTGGCGCGGATTCTGCCCCTGATTCGGAAATACGGCGCCGCCGTGGTGGGCCTGACCCTGGACAGCGCGGGCATCCCCCAGACTGCCGAGGGCCGGGTGGAGATCGCCCGGCGCATCCTGGATGCTGCCCGGGAGTACGGCATCCCCGACGAAGACCTCTGGATTGACTGCCTGACGCTGACGGTCTCCGCCCAGCAGGAGCAGGCGGCGGAGACGCTGAAGGCGGTGCGTACGGTCCATGAGGAGCTGGGGCTCCAGATCGTGCTGGGCGTGTCCAACATCTCCTTCGGTCTGCCGAACCGGGGACTCATCACGCAGAATTTCCTGATTCAGGCCATGCACTGCGGCCTGACCCTGCCCATCATCAACCCCAACCAGACGGAGATGATGGACGCGGTGGCAGCCTTCCGGGTGCTGTCGGGAGAGGAT
>CAMHRJ010000163.1 GCA_946187475.1 uncultured Clostridia bacterium
AACCCGGTGCAGGACCTGGATTCGCCCAAGCTCCCCAAAACCCTCCCCCGCTATCTTACGCTGGAGGAAAGCCAGCGGCTGCTGTCTGCCGTGGACGGGAGAAATCAGGAGCGGGACTACTGCATCCTCTGCCTGTTCCTGAACTGTGGCCTGCGAATCTCCGAGCTGGTGGGTTTGAACGTCAGCGACGACCACGGCGACAATCTTCGTGTTTTGGGCAAAGGCAACAAAGAGCGCACGGTGTACCTGAACGATGCCTGCCGCGCTGCGCTGGACCGATATCTGGATGTGCGGCGGAATCTTGCGCCGCCAAGGGTTGGCGCGATGTTCCTCTCCAACCGCCGCACCCGCATGAGCGTGGACGCGGTACAGGTCATGGTGAAAAAGAATCTCACTCGGGCCGGGCTGGACGCCTCCCTCTACTCTACCCACAAGCTCCGGCATACGGCGGCAACGCTGATGCTGCAAAACGGTGTTGACGTTCGCACCCTGCAGGAGGTCCTGGGCCACGAGAATCTGAACACCACGCAGATCTATACCCACATCGACAATGCGGAGCTGCGCACCGCCGCCGCCGCAAACCCTTTGGGGCATTTTACTCCAAAAGAAAAGAAAGACGAAGAATAAAAAAACAGGCTGCGATTCACAGCCTGTTTTCTATTCGATCAGATTGTAAAATTTCAGACACCCTTGTAAACCTTCAGCACATCCCAAATCCGGTGATGGTCTTCCCGGAAGCCGAAGGCGCGGACGCTGAGCAGCAGTGTGGTAAGCATGGCAGCACCGTCCAGAACTGCAGCGAACCACATGGTGCTGCAGCCAAGCAGTGCCAGAACAACCAGTCCGGCCTTCACGATGCAGCTCAAGGTTCGGTGATCCTTGCAGAGGCCGTTGACCCACCGGGCCGTCTCCATAGCCTCGGCCACACAGTGCAGATTGCCGTCCACGATCAGGCAGTCGGCGTCAAAGCGCTGCATGTTGTCGGCGCGAATCATACAGATGTTCACGTCAGCCGGAGAGCGATGCTCTCTCTGCTCGCAGTCCCGCTCCACATAGAGCAGGGACTCCCCTTTCGGCAGGCCCTTCTGCAGCTTGTAGAGGGTCTGGGTCTTCTCCTCCGGAGAGAGCTTGCAGAACAGCTGCGCATGGAGGGTCTTGGCCACGTTGGTGACAGACTCGTTCTGCGCCGGGCGGAATAGCGTCACGGTGCGCACGTCCATAGCGCGCAGCTCATCCAGAGTCTCCACAGTATCATCGTTGGTGGTCTCTTCCAGCAGCAGCTTGCCGGCATAAGTGCCCTGCACGGCCACATAGACCACATAATCGTTGGTCAGATCTTCCTCCGGAACGGAGATGGCATGCAGAAGCATGAGTTCCTTCGTGCCCACAAACAGGTGCAGATTGCTGATGTATGCCTCCACCCCGCACTGGGGAATGTCCAGGGTTTTCTGAATCAGGGAATGGTCGATCTCCTCGTGGTAGGCCGCCAGAATCGCCTTGGCGGTGCGGCTCTCGGAGTTGGCCTCGGCATAGGCCGCGAGGCGCAGCAGCATCTCCGGCTTCACCTTATTGGACTTTACAGAGACTACCTTCGGAAGGGCGCCTTCCTCGGTGCTGGCGTCATCCAGGACCACGCTGCGCACATTCAAAAGTCTGCGCATGGAGGCGCTGCCCCGGAACAGAATCCGGTAGACATAGGCACCGTAAAGGGCGCAGAACCAGGTCAGAGACTGAGAGGCAAAGAGCGTGTAGGGATTTGCGATCACCAGCACACTGAGCGCACAGCGCACGGCGATGACCGGCGCTGCCTCCATCACCCAAAGCTGGATGATGAACACCACAAGCGCGGCCAGAAATCCAACCGGTGCCACATAACGCACCCACGCCTGAGCCGCGATTGCGCTCTTGAAGCGAGGGGATTCCCCGATGGCCTGCTGCAGCGCATGCTGGGTATGTACCGTCACGAATGCGGCAAGCAATCCGCTGACACGATACAGAATCATAAACGCAGCGGCGTCGATCTTGTCTCCGGCAGCCAGCGCCAGAATCAGCGCAATGGCCACCACCATAGAGCCGGTGAAGAACTGCCGCTCCAGCACGGTACGCACAGCGCCCAGCAGATAATCATAGCCGGACACCAGGACCGACAAAATCAAAAGCAGCGTGCACAGAAATCCGCCGTAAGGCAAAAACATCGCAGCCGCGAACAGCAGAGCCGCAATCCCAAGGCGAATCAGCAGCACCTTGATGTAAGACGGCTCCTCCAGCAGTTCCATACGATTCCAGTCATAAGACGGAAGATCTGCCGGAAACACGCTGCCGGTCAGCTGCTCCAATCTGGTTTGAAGGTCCAAATGGAACCCTCCCTTCCCTGTTTGGCACGATGCGCCGGAAATCTTCCGGCGCATCGGTGCGGAATGTTACGAAAAATCAGGCCTTGCCGTCGCAGCCGAGAACGTCCACGATCTTGTGCTTCACCAGCTGCTTGATGTTCTCGCGAGCGGGGCCCAGGTACTTTCTGGGGTCGAACTCGCCGGGATTCTCATCGAAGAATTTGCGGATGGTGCCGGTCATGGCCAGACGGAGGTCGGAGTCGATGTTGATCTTGCAGACGGCCAGACGGGAAGCCTCGCGGAGCTGATCCTCGGGAACGCCAATGGCGCCGGGCATGTTGCCGCCGTGCTCGTTGATCATCTGGACATACTCCTGGGGCACGGAGGAAGAACCGTGCAGCACGATCGGGAAGCCGGGCAGACGCTTGCTGACTTCTTCCAGAATGTCGAAGCGAAGCTGCGGCTTGGTGCCAGGCTTGAACTTATATGCGCCGTGGCTGGTGCCGATGGCGATGGCCAGAGAGTCGCAGCCGGTACGCTCCACAAACTCCTGCACGTCCTCGGGACGGGTGTAGGAGGAATCCTCGGCGGAGACGTTCACATCGTCCTCAACGCCGGCCAGGGTGCCCAGCTCAGCCTCGACCACAACGCCGTGATCGTGGGCGTACTCCACCACCTGACGGGTGAGCGCGATGTTGTCCTCAAAACTCTTGGAGGAGGCGTCGATCATGACGGAGGTGAAGCCGTCGTCCACGCAGCTCTTGCAGAGCTCGAAGCTATCACCGTGGTCCAGGTGCAGGCAGATGGGCAGGCCGGTCTCGATGACGGCGGCCTCCACCAGCTTCACCAGATAGGTGCGGTTGGCATACTTGCGGGCGCCGGAGGAAACCTGCAGGATGACAGGGGCGCTGCACTCCTTGGCAGCTTCTGTGATACCCTGGATAATCTCCATATTATTCACATTAAATGCGCCGATTGCGTAGCCGCCTTTGTAGGCTTTTTCAAACATTTCGCGAGAAGTTACGATTGCCATTGACAATTCATCTTCCTTTCTATTATTATATACAAGGACATTTTTGGATGCCCCGGGTAACTACATCTTGTATTGTACACAATTTTGCGCTCAATATCAATAGTTATTCTGTATTTTTCATAAATCTGGAGGTTAAAACATGGCAAATCAGTTAAAAGGCGCCTGCATCATCGGTCAATCCGGCGGCCCCACCGCAGTGATCAACGCCAGTGCCTACGGTGTCATCAAGACCGCGCTGGAATCTGAGGATATTACACATGTCTACGGAGCTGCCCACGGCATCAAGGGCGTTTTGAACGACAAGCTTTACGATATGGGTCAGGAGGATGCCTACGAGCTGAGTCTTCTGCTGCACACGCCTTCCTCTGAGCTTGGCTCCTGCCGCTATAAGATGAAGGATCCCGATGAGGATGAGAAGGACTACAAGCGCATTCTGGAGATCTTCCAGAAGTATAACGTCCGCTATTTCTTCTATAACGGCGGCAACGATTCCATGGACACCTGCAGCAAGATCAGCCGCTTCATGGACAAGAGCGGCTGGGAATGCCGCGTGATGGGCGTGCCGAAGACCATCGACAACGATCTCTACGGCACTGACCACTGCCCCGGCTTCGCCAGCGCGGCGAAGTATATCGCCACCACCTGTATGGAAGTCTCCAAGGACGCCACGGTCTATGACAACGGCCAGATCACCATCGTGGAGATCATGGGCCGCCACGCCGGCTGGCTGGCCGCCAGCGCAAAGCTGGCAGAGCACTTCGGCGCCGGTCCCGATCTGATTTATCTGCCCGAAGTGGACTTCGACATGAACGTCTTCCTGAAGGACGTGCAGCGTATTTATGACCAGAAGGGCAAGGTGCTCGTGGCGGTTTCCGAGGGCATCCACTATGCTGACGGCGTGTTCGTCTCTGAGGCGAAGACCTCTGCCACCGACGGTTTCGGCCATGCCCAGCTGGGCGGTCTGGCCGCCATGCTGGCCCGCATCGTGAAGGAAGAGACCGGCGCGAAGGTCCGCGGCATTGAGCTGAGTCTGCTGCAGCGCTGCGGCGCGCATCTGGCCTCTCAGACCGACATCGACGAAGCCTTCCTCGCCGGCAAGGTCGCCGTGGAAGCTGCCGTTGGCGGCGAGACCGGCAAAATGGTCGCTTTCGAGCGCGAGATCGTGGACGGCAAGTATCACTGCGCCACGAAGCTTCTCCCTCTGTCCGCCGTGGCGAACTTTGAGAAGAAGATTCCCGTGGAATGGATCACTCCGGAGAAGAACCAGGTCACCGATGACTTCATCGAGTATGCCCTGCCCCTGATCCAGGGCGAGCCCGCAATTCCGAAGGAGCACGCCCTCCCCCGCTACGCGCGGCTGAAAAAAGTCCTCGCAAAGTAAAAACCATACCGCAGCAGAGCCGAAATACCGGCTCTGCTGCTTAGCAAATCACAACCATCCAGAATCTGTTTATCAAAGGAGCATTTCCCCTATGATCACGGTTGAAGACCTCTCGCTGCAGTATAGCGGCACGCCTCTGTTTTCCAAGGTGGACCTGCAGTTCACCGCCGGAAACTGCTACGGCATCATCGGCGCCAACGGCGCCGGCAAATCCACATTTCTGAAGATTCTCTCCGGTGACCTGGAGCCTACCTCCGGCCACGTTTATATCGACTCCAAAGCCCGCATGTCCGTCCTGAAGCAGGACCAGACCATGTATGACGCCTACACCGTCATGGACACCGTCATCATGGGCAATCCCCGGCTCTATGAGATCGGTCAGGAGAAGGACGCCATCTACGCCAAGGAGGACATGACCGACGAGGACGGCATGCGCGCTTCCGAGTTGGAAGAAGAGTTCGCCGAGCTGGGCGGCTGGGAAGCGGAATCCGACGCCTCCCGCATCCTTCAGGGCCTCGGTGTCTCTCCGGAATTCCACGAGACCATGATGGCGGACATGGACCCGCGTCTGAAGGTGAAGGTCCTGCTGGCCCAGGCCCTCTTCGGTCACCCGGCTATCATCCTCCTGGACGAGCCCACCAACAACCTGGATCTGGCCAGCGTGGTCTGGCTGGAGGACTTCCTCATGGACTACGACGGCACCGTGCTGGTGGTTTCCCACGACCGTTACTTCCTCAACAACGTATGCACCCACATCGTGGACATTGACTACGGCAAGATCAAGATGTACGTGGGCAACTACGACTTCTGGTACGAGTCCAGCCAGCTGATCCAGAAGCTGATCCGGGACCAGAACAAGCGGGCCGAGCAGAAGATTCAGGAGCTGCAGA
>CAMHRJ010000164.1 GCA_946187475.1 uncultured Clostridia bacterium
AGGAGGCTGCCCGTGCCAGGGAAGCTGCCCTTGTGCAGGCAGCAACGGTCTGAGAAGGGAAGAGGACTATGGCAGAGGAAAAAACAAAAAAGCCCATGAGCAAGGGCACCCGCGTCCTGCTGATCATCGTTTGCATCATTGTGGGCATCGCCCTGCTGCTTGGCGCCACGGTTCTGGTGCTGCACCAGATCGGCCACAGCCAGCTCACCGGCAACGGCAACGGTATGGGCGGCGCGGAAGGCGCGGAGCTTTTGGACGAGGGGCGTGTCCGTTATAAAGGACAGCTCTATCAATATAAGAAAGACATCACGACCATCCTGCTGATGGGCGTCGATGAGTATGAAAAGGAAGAAGCCATCGCGGAGGGAGAGGACCGCTCTTCGGACGTGAACGTGCTCCTGGTGCTGGACCCCACGACCAAGGACATTACCATGATCTCTCTGTCCCGAGACGCCATGTGTCAGATCGACATCCTCGACAAAACCGGCGAGATTACCGGCACGGCCCGGGCCCAGCTGGCTCTGTCCTATGCCTATGGTGACGGCGCGGAGCGCAGCTGCGAGCTGACCCGCAACGCGGTCTCCCGCGTGTTCTATGGCCTACCCATTTCGGCCTATGCCTCCATGTATATGAACGGCATTGCCGAGCTGGTGGAAACGGTGGGCGGCATCAACGTGACGGCGCTGGAGACCTTCAAGACCTTCACGGAGGGCCAGCAGGTCACCCTGAACCGGGACAACACCATTTCCTACGTCCGCTACCGCAGCCATACTGTGGACGGCAACAACCAGCGTATGGAGCGGCAGAAGCAGGTCATCCTGGGTGTGGCCCGGGCCATGCTCTCCAAGGTGCGGCAGTCACCATCCAGCGTGGTTTCGATCTATAATACTGTGCAGCGCAATGTGACCACGGACCTGAACACGGCTTCCATGGTCTATCTGGCCCGTACTGCCGCGGGGATGGAACTCAACGATGACGTGATCAAGGTGCAGGGTGAGTCCGTCCTCGGTGAGGATGCGCGCCACGCGGAGTTCATCGTGGACGAGACGGCCCTCTATGAGCTGATCCTCTCCGTGTTCTATGAGCCCATCGATGGATAAGATGAAGAACGACCTGCCCATCGCGGTGTTCGATTCCGGCCTGGGTGGCATCAGCGTCCTGCGGGATCTGCGTGCCCTCATGCCGGAGGAAAACTATCTCTATTTCGGCGACAGCGTCAACGCGCCCTACGGCGTGCGCAGCCGGGAGGAAGTCCGGGGCCTGACCATCGACGCCATCTCCCGGCTCTACGATCGGGGCATCAAGGCCGCGGTCATCGCCTGCAACACCGCCACCAGCGCCGCCATCCTGCCGTTACGGGAGCGGTTTTCCGATATCCCGGTCATCGGCATGGAGCCTGCGCTGAAGCCAGCGGTTCTGGAGCATCCCCACGAATGCGTCCTGGTGCTGGCAACGGCGCTGACGCTCCGGGAGGAGAAGTTCTCCCATCTGATGGAGGCTTATGACACGCTGGCGGAGGTCATCTCTCTGCCCTGCCCGGAGCTGGTGGAGTTCGTGGAGCGCGGCCAGCTGGAGGGGGATGCGGTAGACGCCTACCTGAACGCGCGGCTTGGCCCCTACCGGGAGCGGGCGGACGCGGCGGTTTTGGGATGCACCCATTTCCCGTTTCTGCGGGAAGCCATCCGCCGGGCGCTGAACGACCATACGGTCTTGTATGACGGCGGGGCCGGCACTGCCCGGCAGACCCGACGGCAGCTGGAGCTCTGGGGTCTGCGCAGGGAAGGGGGACAGTCCGGCACCGTTCGGATGGAAAACAGCCTTCTGGACCCCGAAATCCTCTCCCGCAGCCGGATGCTTCTGGAGCTGAAATAAAAATTAAGAAAATTAATACTTGCTTTTTTTCGAATCATCCAGTATAATACCCATGTGTATGGACTCTAATGTCAGGAGGCATGTTGATATGAAAAAGATTTTCGTAATCGCGCTGGTCGTTGTTCTGGTGTTTGCCATGGCTTCCGTGGCTTTCGCTGGCGACAATGTGATCAGCCCGCAGAAGGGCAATACCAATCCCACTCCTTCGCCGGCCCCGGGTAAGAAGTCTCCCCAGACCGGTGAGAGCATCTCCGCTCTGTGGGTGCTGCTGGCTGGTATCCTGCTGCTGGCTGCTGCCGTGTTCTGCGGTGCGAAGCTGGTCAAGGTAAAATAAGCTTCAGACAAACGTCGCCCCACGCCGATGCGTGGGGCGTTTGTCATATCTGAAAGGAGTTCCCTTTATGACAGAGAACAACGAACGAAAACGGCAGACCGCCATCCGCACGATCCTGATCCTTGTGCTGATTCTCGCGCTGCTGGCCATTGGCTGGTGCGTGTGGTATTTGATCCAGTATTATAAAGGTGCCCAGCTGGGCAGCGATCTGCAGACCATCGGCCTCGTCGCCGCGGATGTCATTGACGAGGAAGCGCCGGAAGAACAGGAGTACGTGGAGATTCCCGTGGACTTCGACGCCCTATGGGCCATCAACCCGGATATTTACGCCTGGATCGAGGTTCCCGGTACCGTCATCAGTTATCCCATCCTCCACCGCGGCGGCGACGACCCGTTCTATTCCCACCACAGCTCCGACGGCGCCTATTATTCCGGCGGCAGCGTCTACAGTGAGGACTACAACTCCGAGGATTTCACCGACCCCATGACCGTGCTCTACGGCCACAATCTGCGCAACGGTACCATGTTCGCCCAGCTCAACGACTTCGCGGATGTGACGGTCTTTACCGAGCATCCCCGAATCTATGTCTATCTGCCGGACCGGGCCCTGGTCTATGATATCTTCTGCGCCGCGCCCCATTCCAACGAGCATCTGCTGGCGAACCACGACTTTACGGACCGGGAGGATTTCGAGACCTTCTATTCCGACCTGGCCGCTACCCGGAACATGGGCGCAAACTTCCGCATCCCGCTGTTTCCGACCTTCGGTTCCGACCGGGTGCTGACGCTGTCTACCTGCTATCGTCCCAACAACCAAATGCGCTTTCTGGTCATGGGACGCCTGGTGGCAGACATCCCTGCAAAGCCCTGATTCATCACCATTTCAAATTTCCTTCTCATTTGTAACAGGGGAGGAATTTTTTGTATCTTTTTTTCATTTTCCTCTTGCATTATAGAGAATTATTGATTATAATCATAATTAAGTCAAAAATAGGAAACATTTGACCCTCTTTTCTCCGCAACAGTTCTTCGGGCCGGTGTTTTCTAAAATGCACTGACAGAATAGAGGAGGATACAAATGAGCAAGAAAATCATCAGCGTAGTGCTTTGCGTCGTGATGCTCTTCAGCCTTGGCGTTGCGGCCTTTGCTGCGGATGTCAACTACGCCGAAGTCAAGGACAATTATATCTATTGTCCGTCCCTGGGCTTCCTGGATTTTGTTCAGAATCAGGAACTGCCTTTCACCTACAGCGATGCGTACTTCACCCACACGGGCTATGAGTACGACCATGCGCTGGCCAACGTGTCTATGGTTCTGACCCAGGCCTCTTTTGCCAGTGCCAGCCATAACGCCAGCTGGTCCGACGGTAACGAGAACTTCGATGCGCTCATGAAGCAGTGCGGTTTCTCGAATCTCGCCTGCAACGAGGACGCTGTCACCCATCCCGGTCTGGAGACCATCGGCATCTACGCCGCCTCCAAGCAGATCATGGATAACGGCGGCGCCTATACCCTGATCACGCTGTCCTTCCGCGGCCACAACTACGGCGGCGAGTGGTACGGCAACTTTGACGTGGGTACCGAGGGCAACCATGCCGGCTTCGAGAAGTGCGCCAACGCCGGTCTGGATTTCCTGAAGAAGTACATCGCTGACCAGAACATTTCCGGCCGCATCAAGGTCTGGACCACCGGCTTCAGCCGCGCTGCTGCTTCTGCCAACATGTTTGCCGGCGCTCTGGATAAGGGCTATGATCTGGGCAATAATGTGACCCTGAGCCCCCACGATATCTATGCTTATACCTTCGAGACTCCTCAGGGCGTCTACGATACGGACGGCTACTGCCGCAGCCAGCTGTTCCGCAACATCCACAACATCATGAACCCCAACGACTTCGTGCCGCTGGTGAGCTTTGATGCCTGGGATCAGGATCGCTACGGTGTGGATTATTACACTCCCTGCCGTCAGAAGGATGCGGACTACGAGAGCCGCAAGCCCGCCATGGTCGAGCAGGTCAAGCAGATGGGCTGGATGAACATTGGCCCCTTCACCTTGGATACCATCGACGACTTCCATTACTGGACCGTCAATCCCGTGAAGATCATCATGGGCGAGACCCAGAAGACCCAGCTGGAGTACTACGATGAGGCCATCGCGGCCATGCTGGATGTGTTCGCGCCCAGCCGTCAGTACTTTGTTGAGAATTACCAGGCCGACATTCAGGAACTCAGCTCCACGCTGCTGGGCGTTGACGTCGGCCGTCTGCTGAACGCTCTGGGCATCTTCTCCACCAAGTTCATGAACATCCAGAACCTGGCCGCCCTCATCAACTCCCTGACCATCACCGGCATGGTTGCCAACGGCACCCTGGTGGACGTGGTTGTCGACCTGCTCATGGAGTCTCTGGTAGAAGCCAAGTGCGCCAACTATGACGGCGATCAGGTCCGTGCCATGCTCGTGAAGATGGTGCCGAAGCTCCTGGTCTTCGTGGCCAAGTATCCCACCACCGCTGTGAACCTCATTGCAAACCTCGTGCAGATCATCAACGCCCACTTCTCCGAGATCACCCACGCCTGGCTGCGCTCCACCGAGGCTGAGTTCTTTGCCAAGCAGGGCAAGGCCATCGAGTATCAGGGCGAGTACAAGGATGTCGTTTCCAGCGACTGGTTCTCTGACGAGGTTGAGTACTGCACCCTGGGCAACATCATGCAGGGCATGGGCGACGGTATGTTCAACCCCAATGTCAACACCACACGTGCTGAGTTTGCCACCGTCCTCTATCGCCTGGAGGGCAGCCCCGAGACCAACACCTATGACCCCTTCAACGACGTGGAGAAGGGCAGCTGGTACCAGAAGGCTGTCGCCTGGGCTTACCAGAACGGCGTTGTCAAGGGCTATAGTGCCACCGAGTTCGGCCCCAACGACAACATCACCCGCGAGCAGGTTGTCACCATGCTGCAGCGTTACGCTTCCCGCGTGAACCCGACCTCCATGACCACCGGTCTCGGCGCCTTTACGGATGCCGCTTCCGTGTCCGACTGGGCGAAGCCCAGCATGGAGTGGGCCGTGGCCGTTGAGATCATCGGCGGCATGGGCGACGGTACGCTGGCGCCTCAGGGCATGACCACCCGTGCGCAGATCGCTCGCATCCTGCAGCAGTTCTGCGAGATCAAGGCCGGCATCGTTGCCGCCTAATGTCAACTTCATAAACACGCGATGCGCCGCTGTTGCGGCGCATCGTTTTTTACAGGCAGGGAAAAAATCAAAGCAGAATGTAAGATACGCATGGGGAGCGCGAGGGGATGGGATTCCCCTCGCGATATTTGATCGATTGCAAACGCCATCCGGCGTTTGCACGCA
>CAMHRJ010000165.1 GCA_946187475.1 uncultured Clostridia bacterium
GGCAAGATTCAGGCCTTTGAGCGGGAGGGTAAGCCCATCCCCGAGACCTGGGCCAATGACTATGACGGCAAGCCCACCACCGACGCCTCCAAGGCTTACGCGCTCACGCCCATCGCCTTCCACAAGGGCTATGGCCTGGCCGTGATGGTGGACGCCCTGAGCACCATGCTCTCCGGCGCGGCCTACGGCTCGGACATCGGCCTGTTCAGCAAGCTGGAGATGGAGAACACCGGCTTCTTCCTTATGCTCCTGGACCCCAGCCGGTTCATGCCCATTGAGGAGTTCCACAAGACCGCCGACCGCTACATCCGCATGATGAAGGACAGCCGCAAGGCGGAGGGCGTGGAGGAGATTTTCATGCCCGGCGAGATCGAGCGCCGCACCTTCCAGGAGTTCATGGAGACCGGCGTGGAGGTCAGTGAAAAGCTCCAGGCGGAGCTGACCCAGCTCTGCCACGGCCTGGGCGTTCCCGAGGATGTGGACACCTTCGAAAAGCTCCTTGCCTACTATGAGGCGTAAAACTCGGATTGTTAACACCCGTTGCTTGCCGCAACGGGTGTTTTTGTGCTATGGTGGACACGGAAAGGGGAGAGCGTCATGTTTTCCGAGAATCTGAAACGTCTTCGCAAGGAGCGAGGCTTTACCCAGGAGAGCCTTGCGATTCAATTACATGTGGTGCGTCAGACGGTATCAAAGTGGGAAAAGGGCCTTTCCGTGCCGGACGCAGTGATGCTCCAGCGTCTGGCGGAGGTGCTGGAGGTCAGCGTCAGCGAGCTGCTGGGCGCGGAGATCCCGGCGGGGGAGAGCGAGCGCAACGAAATCGCGGAGCTGCTCTCCAAGATCAACGAGCAGCTGGCCATTCGCAACCGCCGGGGCCGGCTGGTGCTGCGGATCGTGCTGATTGTCCTGGCAGTACTGATTGTGCTGCCGATCCTGTCGGCGGCGCTGTTTGGCCTCCACGCGGAGGAAAACCAGATCGATGGCTCTGTGCGCTGGCTATGCACGCTGGATGAATATATTTACGAATACCAGGTGGATTATAATGCCAGAGGAAAAATCGTTTCCGGCGCCATGGGCTGGAATGTGGAAGCACCGGATGCGCCCAACGCGGACAACTACAGCACAGTCGAGGAACTGGAGGCCGCGCTGGAGGATTATTTCCAGTCTCGCGGCGGCACGGTGGAACGCGTGGAGAACGCTGACGAGCCCCTGCACGCGCAAACAGGGTTCAACAGAACCGTGATCGGTTAAATTCCCCAAATGCAAAAAAAAGTGCTTTACAAATGAAAATTTTGTGGTATAATAGCAGAGCGTTTGGGGGCGTAGCTCAGCTGGGAGAGCGTTCGGTTCGCATCCGAGAGGTCAAGGGTTCGAATCCCTCCGTCTCCACCAAAAAACCTCTTTTGCCTGCAAAGGCAAAAGAGGTATTCTTTTTTGAATCCATGCACCAGCTTTACGTTAGGGAGTGATGGACATTGGATGTTTTGATCACGATCATAAAAACAGCAGTTTTGGTTGCTTCTGTTTTGCTTCTTGTGTATTCCGGTGTTACGCTGTATCGATGGAGACGGTCTGCATTCTCTTCCACGGATGCATATTTGAGAAATCTCAGGTACATTCGCGCAGGTGAAAAGGTGTGCATCCAAGCGCCGGATGAACCGGGAATCCAGTATGTAACCAGCGGCATGAGTTCCAAATCCATGGTTTATTGGGAATACTGGTATACAGTGGAGGGAATTCAATACTGCAAGTCATATTTCGAAGAAGATGATGCGGAGGAGCAACCATCCAAAATCAGAATCTATTATAACAGGAAGAACCCCAAACTCATGTACCAGGAGGGAGCAGCACGAGATGGTGTAATCTACTCGGTGGAATCAATCATTCTCGGTTTATTATTGCTGTTTGCATTGTTCGCAACCTATATTTGGTAATCATTTTGGAATGAAACGAAGGAGAGACTTCCATGTCATCTGGCAATGGAATCACAAAGTATCCGATTCTGATGATTCACGGTGTCGGTTTTCGGGATTTGAAATGGCCGCTGTATTGGGGGAGAATACCCAATGCGCTTTCCGAGATGGGCGCTGTGCTGTTCTATGGACAGCAGGACAGCTGGGCCCGCGTCGAGGACAACGCCAAATCGATCAAAGCAAGAATCAGACAGATTCTGGACGAAACCGAATCTGAAAAAGTCAATATCATTGCGCATTCCAAAGGCGGACTGGAGGCGCGGATGGCTGCCTCTTCGCTGGGGATGGGAGATCAAATCGCCAGCATTACCACGATCGGAACGCCCCATCGCGGCTCAAAGACCATTGACAAGCTTCTGAAAGCGCCGGATTCGCTGTTCAATGTCGCAGCCTTTGCCGTCGACAATTGGATTGGCCTGATTGGCGACACGAAGCCGGATTTTTACGCGGTCTGCAGAGATTTTTCCACCGAATATGCCGAGAAATTTAACCGGGAGAATCCGGATGTTCCGGGCGTGTACTATCAGAGCTATGCCGGCATCATGAAAACACCTTTTTCGGATATCAACCTTTCCACCGCAAATATCATTGTCAAGCTGATCGAAGGCGACAACGACGGACTGGTCAGCGTCGAATCTGCAAAATGGGGATCGCACTTTACCCTGCTGACAGGAAAAACCAACCGTGGTGTCTCCCATTACGATGAGATCGATTTCAGGCGTTCTCCGCTTTCCATGAAAAGCGAGACCGCAGGGGTATTGGACATTTGCGATGTCTACAGGGCAATCGTGGAGGATTTGGCGGCACGCGGATTATGAGGCATTCTCTTCTCTGTCAGGATTCCGCTAAGAAAACCTATTTCAATTCTCATAATCTCGTTTCACATCCCCGTCGCTGAACACCGGCGGGGAATTCCTTTTGTTTTTCGGCATTTTCCAATCAAAATGATTCATAACATCGGTGAAAACTTAAACGCTCCGGTGAAAACTTTAACCGAAAAACCCTCTTCCACTCTCTGGTCACTTGTGCTATAATTGTCCAGTATACAAAGGAAAACCATGATTTTTCCTGAAAGGATGGTAGGTCAATGAAAGTACAGTTTACGGAGACGGTCCTGCGCGACGCGAACCAGTCTCTGATCGCCACTCGACTGCCCTATGCGAAGTTTGAGCCCATTCTGGAGACCATCGACCAGGCTGGCTTCTACTCCGCTGAGGTCTGGGGCGGAGCAACCTTCGATGTTTGCCTTCGCTTCCTGAACGAGGACCCGTGGGAGCGTCTGCGGAAGATCCGCGCCAAGATGCCCAACACCAAGCTGCAGATGCTGCTGCGCGGCCAGAACATTCTGGGCTACAAGCACTACAGCGATGACGCTGTGCGCCGCTTTGTCCGTGCGTCTGTCCGCAACGGCATCGACATCATCCGCATCTTCGACGCCCTCAACGACGTGGACAACCTGCGCGTCGCCATCGAGGAGACCGTCAAGTGCGGTGCCATGGCTTCCGGCACCATCTCCTACACCACCAGCCCGGTGCACACGCTGGACAAGTATGTCTCGATGGTCAAAGAGCTGCAGACCATGGGCGTTGCGTCCATCTGCATCAAGGACATGGCCGGTATCCTGAGTCCCAAGTGCGCTTATGATCTGGTCTCCGCCATCAAGGACGCGGTGGATCTGCCCGTCGTGGTCCACACCCACTGCACCACCGGCACCGCTTTCATGACCTATCTGAAGGCTGTGGAAGCCGGCGCTGACGTCATCGATACCGCCATTTCTCCCTTCTCCGGCGGCACCAGCCAGCCCGCCACCGAGACCCTGAACTTCACCCTGAAGGAAATGGGTTACGAGACCGGTCTGGACGACAGCAAGCTTCTGGAGATGGCGAACTTCTTCAAGCCCGTCCGCGCTGATTTCCTGGCCGACGGCACCCTGAACCCGATTTCCATGGCCACGGACACCCAGTGCCTGACCTATCAGATTCCCGGCGGCATGCTCTCGAACCTCCTGAGCCAGCTGAAGATGCTGAACGCTCTGGACAAGTTCGACGAAGCTCTTCTGGAGACGCCCCGCGTCCGTAAGGACATGGGCTATCCGCCGCTGGTCACCCCGACCAGCCAGCTGGTCGGCACCCAGGCGGTGCAGAACGTGCTGGCGGGCGAGCGTTATAAGAACGTCGGCGCCGAGATCAAGGCTTACTGCCGCGGCGAGTACGGCAAGACCCCGGCTCCCATCGATCCCGAGATTCGTGCGAAGATCCTGGCCGGCGACGAGCCTGTGAAGGGCCGCTATGCCGAGTCCATCGCCCCCGAGTTTGAGGCCGCCAAGGAGCATCTGGGCGCAGACGCCCGCTGCGAGGAGGACGTCCTCAGTTACATCGCCTTCCCCCAGGTGGCCGAGAACTTCTTCGAGGCGCGCCGCGAGGCGGAGGAGAAGGTCTGCAAGTACAGCATCGAACCCATCGAGGAATGAGGTAGCGCGCCATGACGAATTATAACTTTGGACAGGCGCTTCTGGACTCTCTCGTTGGCATCCTGGTGGTGTTCTTCGCGCTGATTCTGCTGATGTGCATCATCAAGATCATGACGGCCATCGGCGACGCCCGCGCGAAAAGCAAGTCTGCCGCCGCGCCTGCTGCTGAGGCTCCGAAAGCGGAGGCCGCTCCCGCAGCACCCGCGAAGCCTCTGGCCCCCGGCGTCGCCGGCGAGGTAAAGCTCTACGATACCGAGCCCCGTACCGCCGCCATGCTCATGGCGATCGTGGCCGACGAGCTGCAGACGCCCATCAACGAGCTGAGATTCATCTCCATCCGTGAGATCAAGGAGGAAGCCTGACATGAAATACAAAATCACCCTGAAGGGTACGACTTATGAAGTAGAGGTCGAAAAGGGCGAGGCCATGGTCCTCGACGAGTATGAGGCCAAGTCTCCCGTTCCGCCCGCACCGGCTGCGCCTGTGATGGTCGCTGCCGCTCCCGTGGCCGCCGCTGCGCCTGCAGCTGCTGCCGCTCCCGCCGCTGTGGCCGCCGGCACCGTCGTGGAAGCCCCGCTGCCCGGCAACATCTTCGCCATCAAGGTGAAGGAGGGCGACGCGGTCAAGTCCGGCGACGTCCTGATCGTCATCGAAGCCATGAAGATGGAAAACGAGGTCTGCGCTCCCGCTGACGGCGTGGTCAAGCAGATCGCCGTCACCAAGGGCGCCATGGTCGCCACCGGCGATACGCTCGTCGTGATCTGATGAGGTGACGGGATGCAACATATTTTAGAAACCCTGGGCCGTCTGGGCAGCACCTCGGGCTTTACGACCATGACCTGGCAGCAGGCCGTCATGATCGTCATCGCCTGTGTTCTGCTGTACCTGGGCCTGGTGAAGAAGTTCGAGCCGCTGCTGCTCGTGGGCATCGCCTTCGGCGCGCTGCTGACGAACCTGCCCGGCTCCAACATGTACCACCCCGAGATGTGGGACGCCTACATCGCAGGCGAAATGGGCGTCGGTCAGATCATCCATGACGGCGGCCTGCTCGACATCCTCTA
>CAMHRJ010000166.1 GCA_946187475.1 uncultured Clostridia bacterium
CTCAGTCACGGCTAGTTCCCGCCGTGCCAGCTCTCCCGGAGGGAGAGCCATGTCAAATCGAGCAGTTTTTCAACATCCCGTTAAATATCAATTTATCGCTTCGCTCTGCTGCAATAAAAATGGGGTTGGCAGCTGCCAACCCCAAATTCAGCGTAATTACTGCGCGATCTCCTCGTAAACGGAGACCTGCTTGCGCTCCTTGTCCTTGCGCTCGAAACGAACGACGCCGTCCACGAGAGCGAACAGGGTGTCGTCCTTGCCCTTGCCGACGTTCACGCCGGGGTGGATCTTGGTGCCGCGCTGACGGACGAGGATGTTGCCGGCCAGAACGAACTGACCGTCGGCTCTTTTGGGGCCAAGACGCTTGGACTTACTGTCGCGGCCGTTCTTGGTGGAGCCCATACCTTTTTTATGTGCCAAAGTGTTACACCTCCATGTGTCAGTTTCGGGGAAACGGTCTCGATCAAGCGTTGATGGCTTCGATCTGGACCTTCGTGTAAGGCTGTCTGTGGCCCTGGGTACGACGATAGCCCTTTTTGGGCTTCATCTTGAAAACGCGGACCTTCTTGCTCTTGCCGTTCTTCACGACGCTGGCGGCCACGGTGGCGCCCTCAATCACGGGCTTGCCGAAGACGGAACCCTCGTCGTCGATGACGGCCAGAACGCGGTCAAACTTCACAGCCTCGCCGGCCTCGACATTCAGCTTCTCGATGAAGATGACGTCGCCCTCGGCCACGCGGTACTGCTTTCCGCCGGTTTCGATGATAGCGTGCTTCACTTTCCTGCACCTGCCTCTCTTGTAGAGTCTCGCTCTTGCGGGCGGAGCCTGAGCTCACTTGCAAACCCACTCAATGCGGCCAGAGTATTTTACCATTGAATGCAGGGCTTGTCAATAAGTTTTTTACATTTTTTTCACCAGCGGCAGCGTGACCTCCACGACGAAGGTCTCCCCTTCCGTCCGGGCGTCAAATTTGCCCTCCAGCATCTTCAAAATAGCCTCGCAGGTGCGCAGGCCGATGTGGTTGGATTCTACGCTGTCCGGCACCACGGCGAGAATGTGATTTTCCATGCGGATGTGCAGCAGACCGTCCGCCCGGACCTTGCAGGTCAAAGGCTGTTCGGGGTCTGCGTATTTCATGATGTTGGAGACGATGTTGTCCACCACGCGCTTCAAAAGCGACACGTCCGTGCGCAGGGTGCAGCTCTGCTCCAGCCCCTCCACGCGGGTGTCGAAGCCGTGGCTGTGCAGGTCGATGAGCGCTTCGCCCAATAGCTGCTCCAGGAGGATCTGGGCGTCATACTCCTCCATGTGCACGTCCTGTTCTTTCTTGCTGAAGACCAGGAAGTAGCGGAAGAGCTCGCCGGTCAGGTCACGGATGCGGTAGGCCTTGTCCAGACTGGCGGAGACGAAGCTCCGGGCGTCCTCCGGCAGGGTGTCCTGCTGCATCTCCAGCAGCTCCATATAGCCGATGAGGCTGGTGAGAGGATTGCGGATGTCGTGGGACAGGGCCGTGATCAGCTCGCTGTTGGCCTGGAGGGCGCGCTGCACCGCCCGGGAGCGCTGGATGATGGTGTTGCGCATGGTGTCCACGTTCCGGGCCAGCTCGCCCAGCTCATCCTCGCTGGTGGAGGAGAGGGGATGCTCCAGATCGCCGCCGGAGACCTCCGCCAGCTCCCGGGAAAAGACCGTGATGCGGCGGGTGAGGTTGCCGGTGTAAATCAAAAGGAACATCAGCATGGTGATGGCGGCGATGGCCATGGCGGAGGCGTCCACGATGCGGTAGAGCTGCAGCTCGAAATGCTCGATGATGGCCGTGCTGCGCAGGCCGTCGGCATAGGGGATGTCATAGAACCGATAGCCGTTGTCCCGCAGACTCTCGGCGAGAACGATCTCCTCCACGCCGGTGCTCCAGCGGTCGAAGCCGTAGGCCCGATCTCCGTCCATGAGAAGGATCTCCGCGTCGCTGGTCTCCCCCATCCATTGGCGCAGGGCGTCAAAATCATCGGATGCAACGGCGTTTTCCGTCACATATTGCTCCAGCTCCGCCGCCACGGCCTCGGTCCGGTGGGCCTTGGCCTCCGGCGTGATGTACCAGGTGTCAACGGCGTAATTCATCAGCCAGCGTCCGCCGAAGCCGATGATCGTCGCGGTGATCACCGCGATGAGCAGCGTGGCCAGCATCTGATCCCGCAGGGTGCGAAATCGGTTTTGCAGGCGCGGCTTAGTCAATCTGATACCCCTTTCCCCAGACGGTGCGGATCAGGACGGGGTTGGCAGGGTCGTCCTCCAGCTTCCGGCGCAGCTTGAGAATGTGTACCATGACGGTGTTGGCGGAGTTGGGCATGAAGCTCTCGCCCCAGACGGTCTCATAGAGGTCCCGGGCAGAAACAGGGTTTCCACGATGGTCGATGAGGCAGAGCAGCAGCTCCAGCTCCGTTTTGGTCATGTCCACGGTGACGCCGTGCTTGGAGACGGTGCTCCGCTCCCGGTTGATCTCAATGGAGCTGATAAGCGTAGGTGCCTCGCCCTTGCCCTTGTAGACCCGATAGCGCCGGAGCAGGGCGTCCACCCGGAGCAGCAGCTCATGGTTGGAGAAGGGCTTGACCAGATAGTCGTCGCCGCCGCTGTCGAAGGCCGCCGAGAGATCGTGGTCCTGGTCCCGTGCCGTGAGAAACAGGATCGGCACGGTGGTGAACTGGCGCAGCTGGGCGCAGGCGTCGATGCCGTTCATGTCCGGCATCATGATATCGAGAATGATCAGATCGAAGGATTGCTCCTGCACGCGCTGCACTGCGGCGCGGCCGTTGGCCGCCTCTTCCACCGCGTAGCCGTGGGCCGTGAGCAGAATGCGGAGGACGTTGCGAATATCGGGCTCGTCATCCACAACCAGAATGCGAATCACAGGGTTCATTCCAAAAGCACCTGCCTTTCCAGTCTCATTTTAACATAGTTCCGGCGGAAATGGTAGTTCCCGGGCGGAAGTTTTGGAAAAAATGAAAAGAAAGGCAGGCGGGAATCTGAATTTGTCGGGGAGTTGGTTGATGCTCCGCACCCACTTGGCTCCCCCTCCGGGGGAGCTGTCATGCCGCAAAGCGGCATGACTGAGAGGGCAGACTACGAATGCAGAAAGCTCAGTGCGTCATGAAGGGCAACAAGCCCTCTCAGTCACGGCTAGTTCCCGCCGTGCCAGCTCTCCCGGAGGGAGAGCCATGTCAGATCGAGCAGTTTTCCAACATCCCGTTAAATATCAATTTGAACACTCATTCCCCGGGCTGGTGGAGGTGATACACCCGCACGTCCGCGAAGCCCTCTGCGGGATTCTCCGCCCAGACGGCGAAGCGCTCGCTGTCCAGCCAGAACACCGACCATTCCTCCGCGTCGCCGGGCTCCCGGTCCAGACGCACAACGGTGTGGGTTTTCAAATCGCAAACGGAAAAGCCTGTGAAGGTCTGCGCCAGAGCTCCGCCGCCGCTTTTGTCCTCCAGTCTGCGGTCCACCCGCAGCAGCCGAGTCTCGTCATCATTCAGCAGGAAGACGCAGTCCGGGTCATAGGCCGGGATGGGCGCGCCGATGCCGCTGCGCAGGTCCACCAGCGCCAGTCTGCCGTCGGCGCTGCGCTCGATGCCGTACTTCCCGAAGGGATAGATGACGCTCTGCAGGCGGTCATAGGAATAGCTCCGGTGCTCCGTCGCGCCGTCTGCGAGGCTGTACCATGTGAAGGAGTAGGACTCGTTCTCGGTGCTGAAGAAAACGATGGTCTCAGCATCATAGAAGCCCGCATCCAGCATCGCACCGGTCATCAGGCCTGAGAGGTCCGTTTCTGTGTGGGTCACGGTGTCATAGAGCCATGCAAGGCCGGACTCGTCCATGAGCAGCAGGTGCTGCAGATCGCTGGAAAACCGCCAGCTGGGCATGAGATCCTCGTGAAAGCGTTCGTATTCCATGCCCTGCAGCACGTCCGTCCATTCCCCGGTCTTCAGATTCAGCAGGAACGGGCAGGGCGCAAAGCTCCGGTTCCAGTCCGGCAGAACCAGCCACACCATGCTCGAAGCGGGGTCGGGCTGAGAGAGCATCCAGCCGTAGCCGTAGGGATTCTCGTTCATGCGTTCATCCTCGTGCCAGCCCAGCAGGTATTCCCCGTCCAGCTGCGCCCAGTCATAGACGATGTGCTGCTCCGCGCCGCCGAAGGTGACGTCAAGCTCCATCCGATGGGCAGCGATTTCTTCAAAGCCGCTGTCCGTCAGCCGATAGAAGCAGCCGCCGGCCGCGTCCCAATGATAGAGCGCATCGTTCGCCACGGGGGTAAAGGGCGTGCGCAGGGTATAGTAGTCGATCTCCGCGGCGTCCTCCAGCTCCAGATGATTCCAGAGCTTCCCGTTATTTTCCGTGGCCTGTCCGATCTCCGGCGCAGGCTCCGGGGTTTGGATATGAAAGATGGAAAAGACCGTCTCCCGGAAAGTGGGGCTGGCCGCCATGGCCACACCCAGAGTGGCCAGCAGCAATGCCGCCGCAACCGCAGCCGCCAGCAGCACACGTGCACTGCCCCGGCGGATGGTTCTTTTCTGTGTCAGGCCCAGCCGGGCCTGAACTGCCTCCAGATCGGCGTCAGCGGCGCCGTTCACGGCAATCAGAAGCTCCCATGAATTCATAGCAGGCCCTCCTGTTCCAGATAGATTCTCAGCTTGCCGCGGGTGCGGTGCAGGGAGGTTTTTACCTTGGCCTCGGAATAGCCGAAGCGGGCAGCGATTTCCCCCATGGAGGCAAAAAACCAGTAGCGGGCAAGGAAAATCTCCCGATCGGATTTTTTCAGCTCCGCGAGAAACCGCCCCACCGCTTCCTGCAGCTCCTTTGCCTCGATGTCCCGGGCCGGGTCTCCCCCGCCGGAGACGCATTCCTCCAGCTCCTCCAGGGCCAGGGCCGCTTCCCCGCCGCCGCGCTTTTGGGCGTGTCCGGAGCGCCAGCGCTGGAGGGACAGGTTGCGGGTGATTCGGCCCAGAAAGGCGCTGAACACCCGGGGCCGGGTGGGCGGAATGGACTCCCAGGCGCGCAGCAGGGTGTCGTTCACGCATTCCTGCGCGTCTTCCGTCGAGTGCAGGATGCCGTAGGAAATGGCATGGCAGTAGGCACCGTATTTCTCCTGGGTCTGCATCAGGGCCATGGGGTCCCGCGCAAAATATAGCGCAATGATCGCGTTGTCCTCCACAGCGTTGCCTCCTTTCTCTCTCTACTCATCCAGACGCAAAAGGGCTCAAGATGTTGCAAGGGCTATTGGCTGCAAATTGGAGTTTATCGGGATGTTGGTTGTAGCACCGCACCACTTGGCTCCCTCGGCGGGGGAGCTGTCGAGCAAAGCGAGACTGAGGGAGCGGACGTTGGACATGGTATGCATGAAACGTAGTGCATACAAGCGGAAAGACTCTCTCCCTCAGTCACGGCTGACGCCGTGCCAGCTCCCTCCCAGAGGGAGCCGA
>CAMHRJ010000167.1 GCA_946187475.1 uncultured Clostridia bacterium
CCAACGCCTTCATCCGGCGCTTTGCCGACGCGCCCCAGCAAAAGGCCGCACCTGTCGCCTCTGGCAGGGAGGAACTGACCCTGGAGCTGGCGGTCATCCGCGGCATGCAGGGCGACGCCGGGCGAATCGCGAAGCAGATGATCCAGACGGCAGAACCCCTGTCTCTGGTGGAAAACCACCTGATTCCGGCCCTGGACCGGGTGGGGGAGGACTATGAAAAGGGCGTGCTGTTCCTGCCCCAGCTTCTGAGCGCGGCCCAGGCGGCCCAAAGCGTCTTTGAGGTCATCCGCACGGCCCTGGCAGAGAGCGGCGCAGAGCCCGTGAAGCGGGGGAGGCTGGCCATTGCCACTGTTCAGGGTGACATCCACGACATCGGCAAGAACATCGTCCGCACCGTGCTGGAAAACTACGGCTATGAGGTCATCGACCTGGGCCGGGACGTGCCGCCGGAGGTGGTGGTGCAGACCGTGGAGACGGAGCAGCTGCGGCTGGTTGGCCTTTCGGCCCTGATGACCACCACGCTCCCCGCCATGGAGGAAACCATCCGTCTGCTGAAAAAACTGCCGAACCCGCCCGTGGTCATGGTGGGCGGCGCGGTGCTCACGCCGGAATACGCCGAACACATGGCAGCGGACTTTTACGCCAAGGACGCCAAGGAGTCCGCGGAGATCGTGAAAAAGGTCTTGGGATAACTTGGTATTTGTAGGGGCGATTCACGAATCGCCCGGTGTAAAAACTTGCTGTGCACCAAAAGAGATGTCATTGCGAACCGTCGCGCACGACGGTGTGGCAATCCGCATCCCCCGGCGGCGGAGTGAAGACTCGCAATCTATTGTGTGAAACGAATTCGCCCACGTTCGGGCAGAATCCTTTGATCAGCCCTGCAGGGAACGGATTGCCACGTCGCTTCGCTCCTCGCAATGACATTCTTTTTTAGATTCTGCGAAGATCCAACTCCCCGATAAATTCAAACTTGAAGAAACACATCATAACGAGGCAATCAACATGGACATTCGTGAATACTTGAAGCACGGCGGCCGTCTGATCTTCGACGGCGCCATGGCTACTTATTATAATAGTCTTCCCGGGCGGGAGCAGGTGCGCTGCGACACGGCGAACCTGGACCATCCGGAGGAGATCCTGGCCATCCACCGGGCCTATCTGGAGGCCGGCGCCCAGGCCCTGAAGACCAACACCTACGGCGTCAGCGAGGACTACGCCGAGGGCCGGGCGGGAACCGGAGAGGTGCTGGCCCGTGCCGGCTGCCGGGTGGCGCTGGAGGCTGCCGCGCCCTATGACGCCCTGGTGTTCGGCGATCTGGGCCCCGCGCCCCAGAGCGGTATGCTCACACCGGGGGAGTGCTACTGCCGGGCCATCGACGTGATGCTGGACGCCGACGTCCGTCACTTCCTGCTGGAAACGCTGGGCTCTGACGACGGCGTGGCCGAGGCTGCCCGGCACCTGAAAGCCAAATGCCCGGAGGCATTTCTCATCGCATCCTTCACCGTGGGTTATGACGGCGTCAGCCGCGACGGCATTTTGGGCCAAGACCTGTACCAGCGGGCCTGCGCCGTGCCGGAGATCGACATCGTGGGCTTCAACTGCGGTTCCGGCCCCCACCATCTGCTGGAGTTCCTGCGCACGCTGGAGTCGGGCGGCAGGACCATGTCCGTCATGCCCAACGCCGGCAACCCCACCATCATCGGCCACCAGGCGGTCTACCACGGCACGCCGGAGTATTTTGCCGCCAAGATGCAGCAGATCGCGGCCCTGCCCGGCGTGAAGATCGTGGGCGGCTGCTGCGGCACCACGCCGGAGCACATCGCGGAGATGATCGCGGAGCTGAAGCGGAACCCGCCGGTGTCCGTGCAGGTCACGCCCCGCAGCGAGGCCGCCGTGGAGCGCAAGGCCGAGCCCAACCCCTTCTGGGAGAAGCTGGAGCAGGGCAAGCGGGTCATCGCCGTGGAGCTGGACCCGCCGGTGGACGATGAGATCGGCTTTTTCCTGGACGGCGTCCGCACGCTGAAAACCGCCGGGGCCGACATCGTCACCATTGCCGACTGCCCCATCGGCCGTCCCCGGGCGGACAGCAGCCTCCTGGCGGCCAAGGTGCGTCGGGAGCTGGACATGGACCCGCTGCCCCACATGACCTGCAGAGACCGGAACCTGAACGCCACCAAGGCCCTGCTGCTGGGGCTGAGCATCGAGGGCGTCCACAATGTCCTGCTGGTCACCGGCGACCCGATCCCTTCCGAGAACCGCGACGAGGTCAAGAGCGTCTTCAACTTCAACTCCCGGAAGCTGGCCCGCTTCGTCACCGGCCTCAACGAGACCACCCTCCGCACACCCTTCCGCATCTTCGCGGCCCTGAACGTGAATGCCAAGAACTTTGACATTCAGCTCCAGATGGCCAAGGAGAAGGAGGCGGCAGGCGTCAGCGGCTTTTTGACCCAGCCGGTGCTGTCCCCCGAGGGACTGGAAAACCTCCGGCGGGCCCGGGAGACCCTCAGCGGCAAGCTGCTGGGCGGCATCTTCCCGGTGGTGAGCCACCGCAACGCGCTGTTTTTAAATAATGAGATCGCCGGCATCCGGGTCAGCCAGGAGATCATCGACCGCTACGAGGGCAAGGATCGGGACGCCGCCGAGGCTCTGGCCGTGGAGATCTCCGCCGAGATCGCCGGGAAGATCGCCCCCTGCACCGACGGACTTTACATCATGACCCCCTTCAAGCGGGTGGCGTTAATCGAAAAGATCCTGAAGGCGATCTGAGGAAGCTGCAGATTGGAGTTTACCGTTTGCACTGAAATAGAATTTGTAGGGGAGGGGATTGCCCCTTCCGCCAGACAAATGCCTGTGTTAACGGGAGGGGCAAGCCCCTCCCCTACGAGCACCATCGAAGTGCGGCATAATCCATCACTCTGATAAACTCCAATTTGAACGCGCCGGGCACAACATATCGTGCCGAAATCGACGAAAACCCCACATCTTCCGTTCTCTCCGTTTTCTACAAAAACGGAGAGAAATTTTCTGCAAAAAAGTAGAAAATTTTTCTTGACTTTTTGGGACACCTCTGATATTCTATGAAAGCGCCTGTGCGAAAGTATGGGTGTATTATGCGATGAAGCGGGAGATTGCAGCGATTCGCTGGTAACTTCCGTGGAGTATGTCCGCTGCGGAGCGATCCGCAGGCAATCGGGCGGCTGAAAGCGCTTGCACTGCGTATATCACCCGCACGCTGCCGGCTGAAAAGCCGGTAAGTTTTTCGGGCGGGGTTTGATACGCACGGATAAGTGTACAGCTCTTTCACCCGTGCGAACCAATCTGGCAGGACCCAATGCTGCCAAACAAAATTCGTATCGGAGGAACACACAATGGCAACCAACAAGAAGATGATCCGCATTCGTCTGAAGGCTTACGACCACCAGCTGATCGACAAGGCCGCAGAGAAGATCGTCGAAACCGCAAAGCGCACGGAAGCCCGGGTCTCCGGCCCCATTCCGCTGCCCACCAAGACCGAGATCGTCACGATCCTGCGCGCTGTCCACAAATATAAAGACAGCCGCGAGCAGTTTGAGCGCCGCACCCACAAGCGCCTGATCGACATCATGAACCCCACCCAGAAGACCGTCGAGGCTCTGACCACTCTGGAGCTGCCGGCCGGCGTTGAGATCGACATCAAACTGTAACGTCAGAACGGGCGCGCTCCGCTCCGTTTCCGCGGTTTGCGAAAGAGCCGCGAAAACTGCGCATCCGCTTCCCCGTTCTTCCTCTCCAAATTTTCCGGCAAGCGAAAAATTTGGGAGAGATTAACCCACCCACTACCCATCCCCGCAGCTTGCGTCTGCGGGCGGGTCAAGTCAGAAGCCTCTGTCAGCGCCGGGCCACCGGGCTGTTAAGCGGTCTGACCAATAACCTGAAGGAGGATACCTATGAAACATGCCATCATTGGCAAGAAGGTCGGCATGACGCAGATCTTCGATGAAGCAGGCAAGGTCGTTCCCGTCACTGTGATCGAGGCCGGCCCCTGCACGGTCACCGCCAAGGCGACCGAGGAAAAGGAAGGCTATAACGCCGTCCAGCTCGGCTACGAGGACGTCGCCGAGAAGAAGCTGACCAAGCCGGAGAAGGGCCACCTGGACAAGGCCGGCGTTGGTTACAAGAAGCACCTCAAGGAGTTCCGTCTCGAGGATTGCGCCGCTCTGAATGTGGGCGATGTTGTGAAGGCTGACGTGTTCGCCGAGGGCGACAAGGTCGACGTGACCGGCATCAGTAAGGGCAAAGGCTACGCCGGCGTCGTCAAGCGCTTCGGCCAGGGCCGTACCCCCACCACCCACGGCGGCGGCCCTGTCCACCGTCACGCCGGCTCCATGGGCTCCAGCACCGATCCCTCCCGCATCTTCCCCGGCAAAAAGCAGGCCGGCCACATGGGCGTGGAGCAGGTCACCGTGCAGAACCTGGACATCGTCAAGGTTGACCCCGAGCTCAATATGATTGTCATCCGCGGCGCGATCCCCGGCCCCAAGGGCGGCATCGTGTACGTGAAGAGCACCGTCAAGACCCAGATCGTCAAGAAGGGCGACGCCGGTGTCTCCTCCAACCCGCAGAAGGCTTCCGGCCGCAACCCGCAGAAGGCTTCCGCCAGAAAGTAAGGAAAGGAGAGATAGAACATGCCGAACGCAAAGCTTTTCAACATGGCCGCCGAGAACATCGGCGAGGTTACGCTCTCCGATGCTGTTTTTGGAGTGGAACCGAACCAGTCTGTGCTGCATGACGCAGTGAAGAACCACCTGGCCAACTGCCGTCAGGGCACCCAGAGTGCGCTGACCAAGGGCGAAGTGAGCTACACCACCGCCAAGCCCTGGCGCCAGAAGGGCACCGGCCGCGCCCGCGCCGGCTACAAGGGCTCTCCCGTGTGGACCCACGGCGGCGTCGCTTTCGCGCCGAAGCCGCGTGACTACAGCTACACCCTCAACAAGAAGGTCCGCCGTCTGGCCCTGAAGAGCGCTCTGAGCGCCAAGGCCGCCGAGGGCGCCATATACGTGATCGACGACCTGCACATGGACGAGATCAAGACCAAGGCTTTCCAGGCGTTCCTGAACAAGCTGGGTGTCGAGGGCAAGGCTCTGGTCATCACCGAGAACGTCAACGAGAACGTCGTCAAGAGCTCTCGCAACATCCCCGGCGTGACCAGCACCACCGCCACCATCATCAGCCCCTACACGGTGCTGAACAACCGCGCTCTGATCGTTGATCAGGCCGCGCTGAAGAAAATCGAGGAGGTGTTCGCATGAAAACCGCTTACGACGTGATCCTCCGCCCGATCATCACCGAGCAGTCCATGGAAGACCTTGACATCAAAAAGTATGTCTTCGAGGTCGCTCCCTCCGCCGGCAAGATCGAGATCAAGAAGGCCATCGAGGAGATCTTCGACGTGAAGGTCATCAAGGTGACCAC
>CAMHRJ010000168.1 GCA_946187475.1 uncultured Clostridia bacterium
CCGACGCCGCCCAGCTGGCCAACAAGCCCGCCGCCTGCTTTGTGTCCTCTCGCCGGGCCGGCACCACCGCCGCCCTGGATCAGCTGCTGAAATATCCCTGCTACGCCGAGATGCCCGTGGTCACCAGCCACTACTGGCCCATGGTCCACGGCTTCACCGCCGAGGATGTCCGCCGGGACAAGGAGGGCACCCAGATTCTGCGCCAGATGGCCCGGAACATGGTCTGGCTGCTGAAAAGCATCGAGGCCGGCAAGGCCGCCGGCGTGCCCCTGCCGGAGCACGAGCCCCGGGTCTTTACTCATTTTCATACCGACTGAAGCAAAGCGCTGCGGGTTTGCCGCAGCGCTTTTTTGATCTGGAAATTGGGAGTTTAACGGTCGCACCGAAATAGAATTTGTAGGGGAGGGGCTTGCCCCTCCCGCCGACGAATGCCTGTGTTAACGGGCGGGGCAAGCCCCGCCCCTACGAGCACGAATGGTGGTGCGGCGTAAAACCCATCTCCACGCTAAATTCAAATTTGAACCTCCTGCATAAAATCTTAAAAAAATTTGGAAAATACTATTGACAAACGCAAAAAGATTGTGTAAAATCAAATTGTAAACAATCAAAAAACATTTTTTCAGGAGGTCCATACCATGAGCATTTATGATTATTCCGTCAAAAATCCCGCCGGTGAGGATGTGGCGCTGTCCCAGTTTCAGGGCAAGGTGCTGCTGGTGGTGAACACCGCCACCGGCTGCGGCTTCACGCCCCAGTACAAGGAGCTGGAGGAGATGTATGAGGCCTATCACGATCAGGGATTCGAGATTCTGGACATCCCCTGCAACCAGTTCATGAACCAGACTCCCGGCACCGACGAGGAGATTCATGAGTTCTGCACCCTGAAGTACAACACCCAGTTCCCTCAGATGAAGAAGTCCGACGTCAACGGCGAAAACGAACTGCCGCTGTACACCTATCTCAAGAGCCAGAAGGGCTTTGAGGGCTTCGGCAAGGGCGCCAAGGCCGCGGCCTTCGGCGTGATGATGAAGAAGTTCGACAAGGACTACAAGAACAACCCCGCCATCAAGTGGAACTTCACCAAGTTCCTGGTGGACCGCGCCGGCAACGTGGTGCAGCGCTTCGAGCCCACCCACAGCATGGATGACGTTCAGGCAGCAGTTAAAGCGTTGCTTTAATCCCGGTCCTGCTGTCGGAGGAGGCGGCGCGCCGAAGGGCGACTGAGAGGACGTCGATGATCGGCAGCCCTCTCAGTCTCGCTCACGCTCGACAGCTCTCCCATAGGGAGAGCCTATAAGGAGAATGATTATGGAACGTTATGATATTGCCATCATCGGCACGGGGCCTGCGGGGCTTTCCGCCGCGGTGACGGCGAAGATTCGCAACAAGACCGTCCTGCTGCTGGGCAGCAGGGACCTGAGTCCCAAGGTGGTCAAGGCCCACGCCATCCAGAACTATCTGGGTCTGCCGAACATCACCGGCGCGGAGCTGGGCGCGGCTTTCCAGGCCAGCCTGGACAGCGTCGGCGTGGCCGTGACCGAGGACAAGATCACCGCCGCCTACAACATGGGCGACTACTACGCCCTCCAGGGCGCGGACGCGTTCTACGAGGCCTCGACCCTGATCCTCGCCACTGGCATGATCCCCGGCAAGCTCCTGCCCGGGGAGGAGGCCCTGTTGGGCCGGGGCGTCAGCTACTGCGCCACCTGCGACGCGGCCCTCTACCGGGGCAAGGACGTGGCCGTCATCGGCTACAGCGCCAAGGAGGAGCACGAGGCCGCCTTCCTCAGCGAGATTGCCGCCAATGTGGCCTATTTCCCCATGTACAAGGAGATCGAGAATCTTCCCGATTCGGTGAAGATCATCACCGACCGGCCCAAGGAGATCACCCAGGCCGACGGCAGGCGTCAGGTGGTCACCGGGGAAGGGCAGTACGCCTATGACGGCGTGTTCATCCTCCGGGACAGCATCTCCCCGGGGCAGCTGGTGCCCGGTCTGGAGCTGGACGGCAGCCATGTGAAGGTGGACCGCACCATGGCAACCAATCTGCCGGGCTGCTTCGCCTGCGGCGACGTGGTGGGCCTGCCCTACCAGTATATCAAGTCCGCCGGCGAGGGCAACGTGGCCGCCCTCAGCGCCGTGCAGTATCTGGACATGAAAAAGCACAGCCCTTGACAAACGCTGCAAACCCGTGTAAAACAAAAGCGTGAAGTTCCGAGGAATTTCACGCTTTGTGATGAAAATGGGATTTACACGTTGGCACTGAAATAGAACTTGTAGGGGAGGGGCTGACTGAAAATCTTGCAAACTTGTTTGCTTAGATTTTCGTCCGTCATCGTGTCCCCTCCCGCCAAACAAATGCCTGTGTACACGGGCGGGGCAAGCCCCGCCCCTACGAGCACCATTGAGGTGAGGCGTATATCCAAATCACCTCTGAATATACTTCCGTGCTCCTCAAGGAGGATTTCCCTATGACCGAAGCATTCAACCCGTTGGCGCTGGACAATCAGCTCTGCTTCCCCCTGTACGCCTGCGCGCGGAAGGTGGTGGGCATGTATACGCCCTTTTTCAAGCCCCTCGGGATTACTTATACCCAGTACATCGTCTTTATGGTGCTCTGGGAGCAGGACGGCGTCAGCGTCCACACCCTGGGCCGGCGGCTCTATCTGGACAGCGGCACCCTGACCCCGGTGCTGAAGAAGATGGAGGCTGCGGGCTATGTCCGCCGGGAGCGCAGCCGGGAGGATGAGCGCGTGACCATCATCCATCTCACGGAGGAAGGCCGCGCCATGCGCGAAAAATGTGAGCAGATTCCGCAGCAGCTGGGAAAGTGCTTCCCCATGGATCTGGAGGACGCCATCCAGCTGCGCACGCTGCTGGGAAAACTGCTGGAGGCGGACGCCTGCGGCATCCACATGGAGGAAACGAAATGAATCGGGAAAAAACCATCGTCCGCACCAGCATCATCGGCATCCTGGCCAACGTCTTTCTGGCGGGGTTCAAGGCCGTCATCGGCGCCATCACCGGCTCCATCGCCGTGACCCTGGACGCGGTGAACAACCTCAGTGACGCGCTTTCCAGCGTCATCACCATCCTGGGTACCAAGCTGGCGGGGAAGAAGCCTGACAAGAAGCATCCCTACGGCTATGGCCGCATTGAGTATCTCACCGCCGCCATCATCAGCGTCATCGTGCTGTATGCCGGTGTCACCTCTCTGGTGGAGTCCGTGAAAAAGATCCTCCATCCCGAGACGCCCAGCTACACCACCGTCGCCCTGGTGATCATCGGAGTGGCCGTGGTGGTGAAGATTCTGCTGGGCACCTACGTCAAGGGCGTGGGCGAGAAGGTGAAGTCCGACTCCCTCATCGCCTCCGGTGAGGACGCGAGACTGGACAGCGTCATTTCCGCCTCTACTCTGGTGGCCGCCGCCATCTACCTGATCTGGCACGTCTCCCTGGAGGCCTGGCTGGGCGTGATCATCTCCGCGGTGATCATCAAGTCCGGCTGTGAGATGCTCATCGGCACCCTCTCGCAGATTCTGGGCGAGCGGGCGGAGACCGAGGTCTCCATCGGCATCAAAAAGACCCTCTGCGCCCACCCGGAGGTCTTCGGCGCCTACGATCTGGTGCTTCACAGCTACGGCCCGGATACCACCATCGGTTCGGTGCACATTGAGGTGGCGGACACCATGACCGCCGCAGAGCTGGACGTGCTGGAGCGCAACCTGATGGAGGAGGTCATGGAGCAGCACGGTGTGATCCTCACGGGCATCAGTGTCTATTCCCGCAACACCACCGATGACACGGTGATGCAGATGCGCGAGCAGATTCGCCGCACCGTCATGGCCCACGACCATGTGCTCCAGATGCACGGTTTTTACATGGATACCCAGGAAAAGACCATCCGCTTCGACGCGGTCCTGGACTTCGCGGCCCCGGACCCGAAGGCCCTCTATGCCCAGATCGTGGACGAGGTGCAGGCCCTGTGCCCGGACTACACCCCGGTCATCGCATTGGATTCGGATTTGAGCGACTGACGATCAGAGGTAAATTGGGAGTTTGTAGAGTTGTTGGTTTGTGCGCTGCCTTCCCCCTCAGGGGGAAGGGGGACCGCTTGCGGTGGATGAGCAACATACAGGGTGTGCATCCGCACAGAGTAGACCACCTGCAGACAAAGGCACCAGAGCTAACGCCCTGGTGCCAATGGAGCGGTGGAAACCATGCAGAAAACCAGCCGCTCAGAACAAGGAAAGTGAAGGGTGCGAAAGTCCCACATCCCCATAGTACCATTATACCACAACTCATGCAAGAACGCAAGCTGTACCCCTCCGATTACTCGCAAGAATGCGAGTGCACATGATCGCCCAGGGACAGCCAGCGGGGGTGTGGGATGCGCGTCATAGCCTAGCCCCTTTCGTATGTGGCGGCCATCGTAGCGCAGGGCGCAAGGGTCGAGACAAGCATGGAGCCAGGACACAGCACCGCCATGATGGCCCAGCGCGGGGAAGGGCCATCATCAAGCCAGGGCCGTGCCGTGTGCCCGTGGGCGCCTGAGACGGCGCCCCCGTTCCCCCGGCGCGTCCCTGTCTTGCCGCCATGCGGTATGGCGGCGCTTGTGTCCGCCCCCATGCCCTTGCCCACCTACGCTGTCACGAGGCCACCACACGAAAGGAGGCCAACGGCCATGACAGCGAACATCCCCAACACCACCCGCAAGGCAGTCTACCAGCGCGATCATTATAGGTGCGCATTGTGCGATTCCACAGACGGAATCCAGGTGCACCACTATGTGCCGCGTGGATGCGGCGGAAAGCACCACATGCACAACCTGATCACGCTATGCTGGCGGTGCCATGGCACAGCCCATGGTGTCCAGGTCTACGAACACATGAACGCCGACGACGTAGCGGAATACCTGGTGGAAATCTACGGCAACGACTGGAACCCATACCAGGGGGAGGCATAATGCCTCCTTCTGCAGCACACGAACGCACGATAACAGAAAGCGGTCGCCCGCCCGGAACCCCCCTCCGGGCCTCTCGCGTGTCTGGGGCTGGTCGGCCCTTGCGCCTGACGGCGGCCCCCCCCGGGCGGGCGTTCCGGGCGCCTTTGTCCTGGTCTGGCGGTGGTGGCGGGTCTGGTTCCGGCGCCCTCAATTGCGGTCCTGGCCCGCGTCAACGCGGGCGGCGGTCCGCACTCGTCGGCCCGGCCAAAGATCAAAATGGGGGGATGGTGGCCGGGCCTCCTCGACGTGGTCCGAGTCTGCCTGGTCTATCCAGGTGCGGAGGTGGCGGGAACAAACCACAAGATACAGGTTGAGCGGCTGTGACGACCACAACATCTGCGTGGAGAAAACGGTGGAAA
>CAMHRJ010000169.1 GCA_946187475.1 uncultured Clostridia bacterium
AGGGGTCGCCCAGGTAGTTCATCAGAGCGGGGTTGGGCTCGCTGGTCTTGATGGTGAGGGTCATACCGTCGGCCTTGATGGACTCAATCTTGGTGTCAGCAGGCGCGCGGTCGTGGACCTCGAGCAGGTGCTCGAAGCACTGCTTGACGGCGGCGGCATCCATGTCGCGGCCGGAGGAGAATTTCACGCCGTCCCGCAAAGTGATGGTCCAGGTGCAGTCACCGTCATTCTCCCATGCGGTGGCGAGCCAGGGCTCCAGCTCCATGGTGTCGGTGTAGTGCACCAGGGTCTCGCCGATGCCGTAGCGGATGCATGCCCAACCGTTGTAGGTGGTGTGGGGATCGACGGTCTCTTCCCAGTTCTCACTGTTGAAGGTGGTGTCTCCGATGATCATGGTCTTGGCGCCCGTGGAAGCGGCAGCGTCGGTGCTGCCGGCTGGAGCGCTCTGCTCTTTGCTGCCGCAGCCGGCGAGCAGGGTAAGCGCCAGTACAACGACGAGCAGCATGGAAAGAATTCTTTTGTTCATGCTTTTGATTCCTTTCTTTCTGTCCTTTGTTGTTATATTTGCACCGACGAAATCGGAATGCATACTCAGAGGATGCTGTTGACGAGATTTCGCGTGTAGCCATTCTTCGGCGCGGCGATGACCTCAGAGGGGATGCCCTGCTCCACGATCTGGCCGCGGTACATGACGACCAGCCGATCGCAGAACTGCTGCACGAGGGCAATATCGTGGCAGATGAAGAGGATGGACATGTCGAGCTTCTGCCTCAGCTCCGTCAGCAGCTCGATGATCTCTGCCTGAATGGTCACGTCGAGCGCGCTCGTCGCCTCGTCGCAAATCAGGAGCTTCGGCTCGATGGCGAGGGCGCGAGCGATCGCCGCGCGCTGGCACTGACCGCCGCTGACCTCGTGGGGATAGCGCTTCACGAACTCCTTCGGCAGGCCGCAGAGCTCCAAGAGCTCCTCGGCTCGTTTTAATGCATCCGCCTTGGAGACGCCGTTGTTGCGCAGGCTCTCGCAGATGCCGTCTCCCAGCGTGCGGCGGGGGTCGAAGGACTCCGTGGGCGTCTGGAAGACGACCTGCATCTTCTTCCACGCCCGGCGCAAGTCTTTGCCCTTGCACTTCGTCACTTCCAGACCATCGACCGTGACGGTGCCGGAGGTCGCGGGGAGAAGCCCCGTAATCATGTTCACCAGCGTGGTCTTGCCGCTGCCGCTCTCTCCGATGACGCCAAGGCACTCGCCGGGCATCAGGTCAAAGCTCGCGTCCTTCACGGCATGGACATCTTCCCTGCCCTGCAGCTTGAAGGTTTTGGTCAAATCCTTGATGGACAGGATCGGTTCAGCCATTTCTCTCGCCTCCCCTCTCCAGCCGCGGCACGGCGGCCATCAGCGTTTTGGTGTAGTCCGTCTCCGGGCGGTTGAGAATCTGGTCGGTCTCGCCGTACTCCACGGCGCGGCCCTTCTGCATGACGAGGACGTTATCCGCCATGGCGCCGACGACGCCGATGTTGTGGGTGACAATGATGATGCTGACGCCGAATTCCCTGCGCATGAGCATCATTTCCTCCACCACCTGCTTCTGGACATGGACGTCCAGGGCGCTGGTGGGCTCGTCCGCCATGAGCACGCTGGGGCGCAGGAGCATCGCCGAGGCGATGCCGACGCGCTGCTGCATGCCGCCGGAGAGCTCGAAGGGATAACTTTTTAGGACGCGCAGCGGATCGAGGAAGCCGATTTTGCTGAGGATTTCAGAAGCACGATCCTCGAACTCCGACTTCGTGATCTTTTCATGCTCGATGACGCTCTCGTAGAGCTGGGCGCCCACGGTGCGGATCGGGCAGAAGCTGGCGCCGGCGCTCTGGAAGATCATGCCGAAGTCGGGGCCGCAGAGCTTGCGCATCTCGGCAGGCTTTAAGTCAGGCAGGTTCTTGCCTTTGTACCAGATATCGCCGCGGGTGACCATGCCTGCCGGGCCGAGCAGACCCATGGCGGCCTTGATGAGCGTACTCTTGCCGCTGCCGGACTCGCCGACGATGCCGAGGATCTCTCCCTCGGAGAGCTGAACGGAAATGTCCTGCACGGCGACCTTGCCGTTGTAGGAAATATCTACGCGGTCATATTCCAATAATGTGCTCATGCGCGCTGACCTCCTCTCATTTTGGGGTCGAGGTAGTCGCGCACCGTGTCGCCCAGAAGGTTGAAGATCATGACGGACACAAAGATCGCGAGGCCGGGGGCAAAGGTGAGCCAGGGTGCGGTCTGCAGCAGGCCGCGGGTGTCGGAGATCATGCTGCCCCACTCGGCGGCGGGCGGCTTGGCGCCCAGGCCCAGGAAACTCAGACCTGCCAGCTCCATCATCATGGTGCCGATGTCCAGCATGGAGGTGACGAGGATCGGGCCCATGATGTTGGGGAGAACGTGCTTCACGATGGTTTTCATAGAGCTGCCGCCCGCCAGCTTTGCGGCGCGGAAATAGGGCATCTCCTTTTGCGCCAGCGTCTGACTTCGGGCGATTCGGGCGAATTTTGGCCACGAGATGGCAGCCAAAGCGATGATGGCGTTGTGCAGGCCGCCGCCCAGAACGCCCGCCACGGCCAGCGCGAACACCAAGCCGGGGAACGCCAGGAACAGGTCGGAGATACGCATGAGAATCGTATCCGTCCAGCCGCCTACCCACGCGGCAAAGACGCCGACGATGGTGCCGATGACGGTGATGATGGCAACCAGCAGCAGGGTGGAAAAAATGCTGGTCTTTGCGCCCACGATGACGCGGGAGAGCATATCGCGGCCATAGCGGTCGGTGCCGAAAACGTGCTCGGCGCTGGGGGCCATTTTGGCGATGCTCAGATCCTGCGCATAGGGATCGTAGGGGCAGAGCTGCTCACAGAAAATCGACGCAAGCAGCAGCAAAATCGCAAGGGTGCTGAAGAGGATGAGTCTGGCCTTGAGGGTGTCACGGCGCAGCTTCTGCACACGAACAGTCGGTTCCTTCTTCAATCCTGCACCACCCCCAATCGAATACGAGGATCCATCGCATGGTAGAGCAGGTCGGTGATGAGATTCACCAGGACATAGATGATCGCCATCCAGACCACATAAGCCTGAATGATGGGATAGTCGCGCATGGTGATGGCGTCCACGGCCAGCTTGCCGACGCCGTCCCACATGAAGATGCTCTCGATAATGGCGGTGCCGCCAAGCAAACTGCCGATAGAGAGCGCCAGCAGCGTGATGATGGTCAGCATGGAGGACTTCATGACGCTCTTCCAGAGGGTCACGCGGCCGCGCACACCTCTGGCCTGGGCGCCGTAGACGTAGTCTTTATTGAGCTCCTCCAAAACCGTTGCGCGCACCTGCCTTAAATACTTCGCGCTCATGGCAATGGCCAGCGTCAGGGTCGGCATGGCGGCGCTCTTTACGCTCAAGCCGTTGGAAATGACCGGCAGCCAGCCCATTTTGATGCTGAGGAAGTACATCAGCAGCATCGCCACGAAGAAGTTCGGCAGCGAGTTGCCCACGAAGCTGGTAAAGCGGATGAGATAGTCCGTAAACTTATCATGCCGCACCGCGGCAAGCACTCCCAACGGGATAGAGATGATAATGGTAAGCAAAATGCTCAGCGCCGTCAAAAGCAGCGTGGCCGGGAGTTTGGAAACGAAGGTGTCGAACACGTTGCGGCCGGAAATGTAGCTGGTTCCCATGTCGCCGGTGAGCATGCCGCCGAGCCAGGAAAAATACTGGGTCAAAAACGGCTTGTCCAGACCCAGATCAGCTCTGGCGGCGTCGATGATCGCCTGATCCACCGCGCCCTTGCCCGCGTACATCTCTGTGATGGCGTCGCTGCCGGCGATGCGCATCATGGCGAAGGACAGAAACGTGATACCGATCAAAACCGGGATCAGCTGCACGATCCTTCGAAGCACATATTTGCCCATGGCGCACCTCCCAACACAGTGTTCAGTTTTCTTTTTAACACAGGCCATTTCCACGCACAACCTCCCCCCGGGGTTTCGATTTCCGGATTCTTTCATTTTTGTGCAGTTTTTTATCCCCCCGGGTAGGTTGTGAACCGGGAAATCCCCATGGTAGGATAAGGTCAGAACCTTAGAAGAAAGGCCGATGGTGACCCATGGCGCTGAATAAAACGATTTTGAACGAAAACAAGGACTACTGGACCGGCAGAGCCAGCGGCTATTCCGAGATCAATCAGGAGGAGCTGCGCACGTCTCAAAGAGAGGTCTGGCGCCGGGAGCTGAAAACCCACATCCAGCGCCAGTTCCCCAACCGAGACGCGGCCTCCATCCGCGTTTTGGAGATCGGCACCGGGCCGGGCTTCTTCGCTATTCTGCTCTGCGAGCTGGGCTACGACGTCACCGCCGTGGATCTCACCCCCGCCATGCTCGCCGAGGCCAGAAAGAATGCCGGAGTCCTGTCCAATCAGATCAAATTCATGGAAATGAACGCCGAGGATCTATTCTTCCTGGACCACAGCTTCGATGTGATTCTCTCCAGAAACCTCACCTGGAACCTGCCACACCCGGAGATCGCCTACCGGGAGTGGAAGCGGGTGCTGAAGCCCGGCGGATTGCTGCTAAACTTCGACGCCAACTGGTATCACTATCTCTATGATTCCGAGGCCCGGGCGGGCTATGACGCCGACCGCTGTGCCTCTGAAGCACAGGGCATCGAGGACAGGAACATCGGCCACAATTTCGAGATCATGGAGCAGATCGCCCTGCGGGTGCCGCTGTCCAACGTCATGCGTCCGTCATGGGATCGGGCGGTGCTCTCGAAACTGGGCATGGAGGTCTCCACCGATGTGCAGGCCTGGGATCGGGTCTGGTCGGCGGAGGAAAAGGTCAACTTTGCCTCCACGCCCATGTTCCTCGTGCATGCGGTCTGCGCGGGAGGTGCCGTATGAGCAGCCATGAGCATACTCATATCCGCAGCGACGGCACGGTGTTCACCCACACCCACGACACCCTCACCGGCCACACCCACTCCCACAACCACACCAAGACGAAGGCGGTGCTCAATCGCCTCTCCCGGGCCATCGGGCATCTGGAGTCGGTCAAGCGGATGGTGGCCGACGGGCGGGACTGCACCGAGGTGCTCATGCAGCTGGCAGCAGTCCAGTCGGCGCTGAACGGCACCGCCAAGGTGATTTTGAAGGACCACATCGAGCACTGTCTCACCGATGCCCTGGAGCAGAACAACGCCGCCGCGCTGGAAGAACTCAACACCGCCATCGAGCGGTTCATGCGCTAACGCCGGAAAGGAG
>CAMHRJ010000170.1 GCA_946187475.1 uncultured Clostridia bacterium
TTGTAAAATTACAAAAAAATTAAAATTTTTTTGTAGATTTTGTAGATTTGGAGTCGAGCCGTTTGTGCAATACGCCGATTGAAAAAGTGAAGGAAATTGAATATAATTATACGCGTCGGGTGTGCTGCGCGCGCACCGACGTACTTTATTAGATTCCAATGAAAGGGGGCGATTCCGATGGGCCCGGTTCAGAAGCGATCCGATCTGGCGGTCGTGATTGCGGTTGCGCTGCTGTGTGCAGCGCTGATCGGCATGGGCTGGCTGATGGGCAGCAACGTTTTCGCGTTGGAGCCCGAGGCTTCTCCTGTGCCCAACGCGGATGTGACACCTCCTGTGAATATGCCTGCAGTTTCCGAACCGTCTGCTCCGGCGGACGAGGCCCTGCAGACCACGGAGCAGGTGGAGCGTGTCGCCATGCGGCAGACGCTGCGCAATCTGCAGCCCGTCACTCGCACGGTGGCGGTGGGTCTGGATGCGGAGGAATCCGAGCAGACCATGCAGACCACCTTCGTCCCCGTCTATGTGGACGGTGTCTTCGGCGGCTACAGCTATCTGGTCAACGGCAGGACCTATCTGGCATTGTCTGACCTCTGCACCATGCTGAACTTCGATTGTACGGAGCTGACGCTGGAGGACAATACCGTCACCTGCACGGCGGCGGAGATGCCCTTCTCGGCAACGATCGGCTCCGCGACCTTCCAGGCCAACGGCCGTTACATCGACGCGCCCAGCGGCGTGCTCGCCCTGGACGGCAAGCTGCTGCTTCCCTTCGACGCGCTGCAGATGATCTTCGGCGTCACCCTCAGCTATGACGCCGCGGCCAACTCCGTCGCGGTGGATACCTCCACCCTGGAGCTGATCGAGGACGGCGAGAGCTACTACGCCCGCCAGGACCTCTATTGGCTGGCCCGCATCATTTATGCCGAGGCCAATGGCCAGCCCTTCGACGGCATGGTCGCTGTGGGCAATGTGGTGCTCAACCGCGTTGCGGCTCCCCAGTTTGCCAATTCCATCGAAGGCGTCATCTTCGAGTCCGGTCAGTTCACGCCGGTCTATGACGGCTCGATCTACAACGAGCCCAGTGAGACGGCCATCCGCGCGGCGCAGATGGCGCTGGACGGTGTGGACATCGTGGGCAATGCCCTGTACTTTGTGAATCCGGATGCCTGCGACGGCAGCTGGTTTGCAAACTCCCTGACTTACGTCACCACCCTCGGCGGCCACGTGTTCTACGCCTGACCCCGATCGGATCGCTGAATAAGGAACCAAGGCGTGCTGAATGCAGCACGCCTTTTCTTGTGATTTGGAGGAAATGAGCATGGAAGACATCCTGCGCGAGGGCTTTGCCGCCCTGGGGCTTTCGGTCACGGAGGCACAGGTTTCGGCCTTCCGCGGTTACTATACGCTGCTGGACGCGCGCAGCAAGGTCATGAACCTGACGGCCATCCACGGCGAGCTGGATACCGCCCGCCTGCATTTTCTGGACTGCGCGGCCCTGCTGCCCATGGCAGACTTTGCCGGAGCGAAGGTCATCGATGTGGGCACCGGTGCGGGCTTTCCCGGCCTGCCCCTGCGTATCTTGGAGCCGGACATGCATCTGACGCTGCTGGATAGCCTGGCCAAGCGGGTGGACTTCCTGGCGGAGGCCTGTGAAACCCTGAAGCTGACCGACGTGCAGTGCCTCCATGCCCGGGCGGAGGAGGCCGCCGACCTGCGGGAGACCTTTGACATCGCCACCTCCCGGGCCGTTGCCCGGCTGGACCTCCTCTCGGAGCTCTGCCTGCCCCTGGTCCGGGTGGGCGGCGTTTTCCTGGCCATGAAGGGCCCGGACGGAGCCCAGGAGCTGGAGGAGGCCCGCCGGGCCATCGAAGTCCTGGGCGGCGAGCCGGAGCTTCTCAACTACGCGGTTCCCGGCGTGGACGCCGGGCGCAGCGTGGTTCGCATCCGCAAGGTCCGCGAGACGCCGGCCAAATATCCCCGCCGCTGGACCAAAATGCAGAAAGCTCCCATTGCTTAACAAAAAACCGCCTCAAACGAGGCGGTTTTATTCATATCGTTTTTGGAGCTCCTCCCAGTCGATGGGCTCCTGCTTGAAGAAGAATTCCCGGTCCCGGTCTCCGATCTCCCGGATCACGGTGCAGGGATTTCCGTAGGCCACCACGTTGGCGGGGATGTCCCGGGTGACCACGCTGCCGGCGCCGATGACGGTGTTTTCCCCGATGGTGACGCCGGGGACGATCACGGTGCCCGCGCCGATCCACACGTCATGGCCGATGCGGACGGGCTTGTTGTACTGCAGACCCTTCCTGCGCAGCTCCGGCAGGATGGGGTGGTTGGGCGTTGCCACGGTCACGTTGGGACCGAAGAGGACCCGGTCGCCGATGATGATGTCGCCGTCGTCCACCAGCGTCAGGTTGAAATTCGCGTAGACGAAATCGCCCATATAGACGTTCCGCCCGCCCCAGTTGGCGTGGAAGGGCGGCTCGATGTAGCAGCCTTCCCCGATGCGGCCGAACATCTGTTTCAGCAGCGCGGCGCGCTTTTCCTTCTCCATGGGCCGTGTGGCGTTGTAGTCATACAGCCGTTCCAGACACACGTCCTGGTCAGCCGAGATCTCCGGCTCCCAGGGGTTATAGATCAGTCCCGCGGCCATCCGTTCCCGCTCTGTCATTGTCTTCACTCCTTTTGCAAAAGCGCCCGCTGGTCTCAGCGGGCGCTGTAACGAATCAGCAGTTTTCCTCGTACTCCACCGGCAATCCATCTAAATAACGGCGGAGCATGTCAAAGGCGTGGTTGGCGGCGGCGTGCTTGATGCGCTCCCGGCCCCACTTGTCCTTGTAGAGCCGGCGGACATAGGTGGCCTCCGGCGCGGCCAGGGCCACGAACACCGTGCCCACGGTGTGGACGCCGTCGTCGCCCGGTCCGGCCAGACCGGTGAGACTCAGGGCCAGATCGGTGCCCACCTTCTCCCGGGCCTTCTCCGCCATCTGGATGGCGACCTCCCGGCTGACGGCACCGTACTCGGCCAGCACCTCCGCGTCCACGCCCAGCAGATGCCGCTTCATCTCGTCGGTATAGACGATCAGGCCGCCGAGGAACACCTCGGAGGCACCGGGGGTGTTGGTGATCAGATCGCCCACCAGACCGCCGGTGCAGCTCTCGGCCACGGCGATGGTCTTGCCGCTTTCGATGAGACGACTCGTGGCGTAGGAATGGAGATTCTCCGCGTCCACGGCGTAGGCGAATTCGCCCAGCTCCTGGCGCACGCGCTCCACCCACGGGGCGATCATGGCGTCGGCCTCGACCACGTTCCGGGCTTTGGCGGTGATGCGCACCAGACTCTCGCCCTCCTTGGCGTAGGGGGCCAGGGTGGGGTTCGTCATGGAGTTCATCAAGTCCCGCAGCCGGTACTCCATGGTGCCCTCACCGATGCCGAAGATGCGCACGCTGTGGGAGTGGATCAGACTGTCGCTGCGCGCCGCCAGCAGGGGACGCACCCGGTGCTCAATCATGGGACCGCACTCCAGCGGCGGGCCGGGCAGCATGATCACCAGGGTGTCCTCCGCCTCGAAGGCGCAGCCCGGGGCGGTGCCCCAGTCGTTCACCAGCACCTGACAGCCCTCGGGCAGATAGACCTGCTGCAGGTGGTTTTCGGTCATGTAGGTGTTGCGCTGGCGGTAGAGCTCCCGCAGCCGGGCCTCCTCCTCAGGGAAGAGCACCAGCTTTTTGCCGAAGGCCGCAGCCACCACCTCTTTGGTCAGATCGTCGCAGGTGGGGCCCAGACCACCGGTGGTGATGATGATGTCGCTGCGCTCCTTGGCCACGCGCACGGCGTGCTCCAGCCGGGGGCGGTTGTCGCCCACCACGGTCTGCCAGAACACGTTGATGCCGTATTCCGACAGCAGCTGCGCCACGTCGGCGGCGTCGGTGTTGATCGTCTCGCCCAGCAGCAGCTCGGTTCCGACGGAAATAATCTCAGCATTCATAACCGATCTTGATCCTTTCTATGCCCTCAATCGCTTCTTTGACGAGTCCGTCAACGTCCATGGCGCTCTCCACCTCGGCCACCTCGGCCACGGAGGGCCGGGTCTTGGGGTGCCGGGGCGTAAAGACCGTGCAGCAGTCCTCATAGGGGAGGATCGACGTCTCAAAGGTGCCGATCTTTCGGGCCAGGGCGATGATGTCCAGCTTGTCCATGCCCACCAGAGGCTGCAGCACCGGCGTATGGTTCAGCACCGCCTGGGTGGAGGCCATGGCCTCCATGGTCTGGCTGGCCACCTGGCCCAGATTCTCGCCGGTGACGATGGCCTTGCAGTCGCTGTGCCGGGCCACGTCCTCGGCAATGCGCATCATGAAGCGGCGCATGATCAGCGTGAAATACTCCTCCGGGCAGCAGCGGCGGATCTCCTCCTGAATGTGGGTGAAGGGGACGATCTGCAGCGTCATGCGCCCGGTGTAGGGCTCCAGAAGCTTGGCCAGACTGATGACCTTCTCCTTGGCCAGCTCCGAGGTGTAGGGGAAGGAGAAGAAGTGCACCGGCACCAGCCGGACGCCGCGCTTGGCGATCAGGTAGGTGGACACCGGACTGTCGATGCCGCCGGACAGGAGCGTCACGGCGCTGCCGTTGGAGCCCACGGGCATGCCGCCGGCGCCGGGCAGAGGCCGGGCATGAACGTAGGCCGCCATCTCCCGCACCTCCAGGTGCACCACCATCTCCGGGTCGTGCATCTGGGCCTTGGCGTTGGGATAGGCCTCCGCCAGGAGACCGCCCACATACTGGCTGAGCTCGATGCTGGTGAGCTCGAACCGCTTGTCGGAGCGCTTGGTCTCCACCTTGAAGCTGCGGACACTGAGCATGTCGTCTCGCAGATACTCGATGGCCTTTTGAGCGATCACGTCCTTGTCCTTCTCGCAGGCGGCTGCCCGGGTGACGCTGGCAAAGCCAAAGACCTGCTGGGCGGCGGCCAGCGCCTCGTCCAGATCGGACTCCGCGTCCCGAGCCTCCACATAGAAGGTGCTCTGGCGGCAGCTGACGTCGAACTTGCCCACGTGCTTCAGCCGCCGGCGCAGGTTGTTCATCAGCTTTTCTTCAAAATAACGTTTGTTCAGCCCCTTGAGAAACAGCTCGCCGGGCTTGAGCAGCAGAATATCGTTCATATACATCCTCCGGAATCTCGATTTTCTTATTATATCGGGTTTTCCATGTTTTTTCAACCCCGGAAAGGGAACTGCAAATTGGAGTTTAACGTTTGCACTGAAATAGAATTTGTAGGGGAGGGGCTTGCC
>CAMHRJ010000171.1 GCA_946187475.1 uncultured Clostridia bacterium
CAGCGACCTGCAGCCCTATGGCTATGCGGGCCTGCGGCGGCTGATGGAAGCCCTGACGGAGGTGATGGCATGAGAGGACTGCGCAAATATCTGACGCCCTTCGCCCCGGACCAATCCGGCGCGGTGAGCGTGCTGTACGAGCTGGGCGGGATCATCGTCATCTGCGACGCCGGAGGCTGCACGGGCAACATCTGCGGCTTTGACGAGCCCCGCTGGCACACCTGCCGCAGCGCGGTGTTCAGCGCCGGCTTGCGAGACATGGATGCCATCCTGGGCCGGGATGACAAGCTGGTGGCCGAGCTGGTGGATGCGGGGCAAAAGCTGGACGCCAGTTTCGCCGCCATCGTGGGCACCCCGGTGCCCTCCGTCATCGGTACGGACTATCGGGCTCTGCGCCGCATGGCCGAAAAGAAGCTCAGCTATCCCATTCTCACTGTGGACACCACGGGCATGGAGCTCTATGACATCGGCGCCGAGAAAGCCTATCTGGAGCTGTTTCGCAGATTCGCCAAAGAGCAGCTTTCTGTGGAGCCGAGGCGCGTCGGCGTCCTGGGCGTGAACCCCCTGGACATGAGCGACCTGAAGGCTGCGGAGAAGATTCAAAAGATTCTCCCCGGCGCCGTCTGCTACGGTATGGGCAGCACGCTGGAGGATGTAGTTACCGCCTCTGCTGCGGAGAAGAACATCGTCGCCGCCCCCGACGGCTTGAAGGCCGCGAAGTATTTGAATGAGAAATTCGGAACTCCTTATGAGGTATGCGACCCGCTGGCGGCGTCCCTGCTGCCGGAGCGGGATTACACCGGCAAGCGCATCCTGGTCATCGATCAGCAGGTGCGTGCCAACACGCTGCGCGACTTGCTTTTGGAGCGCGGAGCGGCTTCCGTCATCTGCGCCACCTGGTTTCTGCACCTGACAGAGCTGGCCCAGCCCGGTGATGTGCGCCTGAAAGAGGAGGACGACTTTGAGGAACTGGTGATGCAGGGTGATTTCGACCTGCTGATCGGCGACAGCACCCTCTGGCGTATCGTTCCGGACTACACCGGCGAGACCATCAGTGTGCCCCAGTTCCCGGTCTCCGGCGATTTGGGAGGCGATGGGAAGTGACGGAACGGATGACAAAACGCCTGCGGGTCTACGGCATCGTCCAGGGCGTGGGCTTTCGCCCCACGGTGAGCCGCCACGCCATGGAGACCGGCGTCACCGGCACCGTCTGCAACAAGGGGCCCTATGTGGAAATTTTCGTCCAGGGCACCCCGGCACAGGTGGAGGCATTCCAGAAAGCGCTGGAAACCCGTCCGCCCCGAAGAGCCGCTATTTTGAAGATCGACGCGAAGCCCGCACCTGACGCACCGGAATTTCCGACCTTCGAGATCATCGAGAGCGCCAAAACCAAAGGTGAGATCTTCATCTCCCCGGACATTGCCATCTGCGAGGACTGCAAGCGGGAGCTTTACGATCCCAAGGATCGCCGCTATCTGCATCCTTTCATCAACTGCACCTGCTGCGGCCCGCGTCTGACCATTCTGGACGCGCTGCCCTATGACCGTGAGCGCACCAGCATGAAGGAGTTTCCCATGTGCCCGGCCTGCGCCTCGGAGTATTATGACCCCGCCACCCGGCGCTATGACGCCCAGCCGGTCTGCTGCAACGACTGCGGCCCGGAGATGTATCTGCTGGGCACCGGCGAGCGGGGAAGAGACGCCATCACGAAGGCCCGGCGCATCGTGGCCGGCGGCGGCGTCATCGCCGTGAAAGGCATCGGCGGCTTTCATCTCTGCTGCGACGCCACCAATCAGGCGGCGGTGGAACTGCTGCGCACCAGAAAACGACGGCCCATGAAGCCCTTTGCCGTCATGATGCGGAATCTGGAAACGGTTCAGCGAGAGTGTGAAACCATCCCCATTGCTGAGGAAATCCTCACCGGCCATCAGAAGCCGATTCTGCTGCTGAAGCGAAAAGAGCAGGGAAGCATCTGCGAGGCCGTGGCCCCTGGAAATCCCAAGCTGGGTGTCATGCTACCCTATGCACCGATCCAGATGCTGCTGTTTGACTATGATGACGACGTGCAGATGCCGGACTGTCTGGTGATGACCAGCGGCAACATCTCCGGCGCGCCCATCTGCCGGGACGATGAGGAGGCCAGCCGGGAGCTGGGCCATCTCTGCGACGGTATTCTCTCCCACGACCGCATGATCCGCATTCGCGCCGATGACACGGTCATGGACCTCTTCGAGGGAAAACCCTATATGATCCGCCGCTCCCGGGGCTACGCGCCGCTGCCGTATCTGCTCAGTCAGGAATATGAGGGCCAGATTCTCGCCATCGGCGGTGAGCTGAAAAACAGCTTCTGCATCGGAAGCTCCGGATTGTTCTATCCCTCGCCTTATGTAGGCGATATGGAGGATATCCGAACCGTCCGCGCTCTGCGGGAGACGGTAGAGCGGTTCCAGACGCTGTTGGAAATCCAGCCCCAGCTGGTGGCCTGCGATCTTCACCCAAAATACAATTCCACTGTCGTGGCGGAAAGCTATGATCTTCCGCTGGTGCGGGTGCAGCACCATTACGCTCACGTCCTCAGCTGCATGGCGGAGAACGACTATGCCGAGCCGACCATCGGCGTCAGCTTTGACGGCACCGGCTACGGCACCGACGGCACCATCTGGGGCGGAGAAATCCTGCTGGCGGATTACCGTGGCTTCCGGCGTCTGGGCCACATCGCGCCCTTCCTCCAGCCCGGCGGAGATCTCTCCGCCAAGGAGGGCTGGCGGGACGCAGTCTCTATGATCTTCGACTGTTATGCGGACGAAGGGGAAGCACTGGAGACCATCCGGGAGCTGAATCTCTGCACCGAAGCCGAGGCCAAAACCATTCTCATGATGCGCAGGCGGAACCTGAACACGGTGCGCTCCACCAGCGCAGGCCGCCTCTACGACGCCGTCAGCGCCATGCTGGGCATCCGCCTCAGCTCCACCTTCGAGGGGGAGGCCGCCATGGCCCTGCAGTTTGCCGCGGAGCGCGCAGTTTCCGATTGCCAGACGCAGGAAGTACTCCTGCGGGAGGGCGAACTCTTCCAGCTCGCTACGGATGTGCTGTTTCAGAATCTGCTTCAGCGGCGGCTGAAGGGCGAAGCACCGGAAACTCTGGCTTACGCCTTCCACAAGGGCCTTGCCGACTGCATCGTGGCGGCCTGTGAGAAGGTGAGAGCAGACACAGGCGTCAATGTCGTGGCGCTCACCGGCGGCACCTTCCAGAATCTCTTGCTGCTGGAGCTCTGCGTCAACGAATTGAGAGACAGAGGCTTCCGTGTGCTGCTGCACAGTCTCATCCCACCCAACGACGGCGGCGTCTGCCTGGGGCAGGCGGTCTATGCCATGCAATATTTGAATGATCAGAAACAGGAGGAACAATAACATGTGTGTTGGATTATCTGCGAAAGTGGTCAAAATCTCTGATGGAACCGCCGTGGTGGACGCTTCCGGTGCCAAGCGGGAGGTCTCCGTCCAGCTGCTCCGGGACCTGGAGCCCGGCGATTACGTCATGGTCCACGCCGGCGTGGCCATCGCCAAAATCACCGATGATGACGAGCCCGAAACCGACGCGGTCATGGAGGCGCTGCTGCAATGAGTGAACAGAAAACCGCAGCCCAGCTGCTGCAGGGCTACGCCGGGCCTCCGGTGCGCATCATGGAGGTTTGCGGCACCCATACCCATGAGATTTTCCGCCTGGGCATCCGCAAGCTTCTGCCGCCTCAGGTCGATCTGATCTCCGGCCCGGGATGCCCCGTGTGCGTGACGCCGGTGGGCTTCATCGATGAGGCCGTCTGGCTGGTGCTGGAGCAGGGCGTCACGGTCACCACCTTCGGCGATCTGGTGCGCGTGCCCGGCACGAAGAAGAGCCTGGCCGCCGCCCGGGCTGAGGGCGGAAAGATCCAGGTGGTCTATTCGCCCCTGGACGCGGTGGACTATGCCGAACAGCATCCCGAGGAGCAGGTGACCTTCCTCTCCGTGGGCTTTGAGACCACCACTCCCGCCAGCTGTCTCGCTGTGGAGCTGGCGCAGAAGAAGGGTCTGAACAATTTCTCCCTCCTGACTGCCAATAAGACCATGCCCAATGCCTATGCGGCCCTGAAGGGCAGCGCAGATGTGTTCCTCTATCCCGGCCATGTCCATGCCATCACCGGCACTGCCATGCTGGAGGAGATGGCACGGGAGGGCATCAGCGGCGTCCTTGCCGGATTTACCGCCAAGGAGCTGGTGACGGCCTTGGCCGTTGCGGTGACGCGCTTCGAGCGGGGAGAGAGCTTCTTTGTCAACGCCTATCCCCGGGTTGTAAAGCCCGAGGGGACTCCCGACGCCGTGGCCCTGACAGAGCGGCTTATGGAGCCCTGCGACAACGAGTGGCGCGGTCTGGGCGTGATCCCCGGCTCCGGCATGCGCCTGCGGGCGGAATACGCCGACTTTGACGCCAGAAAGAAATTTAATATGCCACACATCGAGGGCCATCCCAACCCGGCCTGCCGCTGCGGCGAAGTCCTCCAGGGCAAGTGCAAGCCCTCGGACTGCCCGGTCTTCGGCAAGGCCTGCAATCCCCAGCACCCCGTGGGCGCCTGCATGGTCTCCGGCGAGGGCGCGTGCTCGGCATTTTATCAGTACGGAGGAAATCTCACATGAACGATCAGGTAACTCTGGCCCACGGCGCGGGCGGCAAGCAGACCAGTGAGCTCATCGACCGCGTCTTCGCAGTCAAATTCAAAAATCCCAACCTCACCGCCGACGACGCCGCGGTTCTGACGCCGCCCACCGGCAAAATGGCCATGACCACCGACGGCTTCATCGTCTCTCCGGCCTTTTTCCCCGGCGGCAACGTGGGCAAGCTCTCCATCTGCGGCACGGTGAACGATCTGGCCTGCATGGGCGCAAAGCCCAAGTATCTCTCCTGCGCCTTTGTCATTGAAGAGGGCTATCCCATGGAGAAACTGGAGCAGATCGCCGACGCCATGGCAAAAACCGCCGCCGATGCGGGGGTGAACATCGTCTCCGGCGATACCAAGGTGGCCGGCAGGGGCCAGGTGGACGGCGTGTTCATCACCACCACCGGCGTGGGTGAGATTCTCCCCGGGGTGGAGACCTCCGGCGCCAAGGCAAAGCCCGGCGACGCGGTGATCGTCACCGGCGACGTGGGCCGCCACGGCTGCACGATTCTGTTGGCCCGGGATGATTTCGGCATCGAAGCGGAGGTAACCAGCGACTGCGCACC
>CAMHRJ010000172.1 GCA_946187475.1 uncultured Clostridia bacterium
GCGCACGCTGAAGCTCGTCTGGGCGCAGGACGTGCTGGACGACACCAACTGCACCCCGGTGCTGGAGCTGGAGGACGGGCATCCCTATCTCTACATCTCCACCTCCTTCCATGCCGGCTGGCGCGCGGCGGAAAACTCCACCGCCACGATCCCGGTCTGGAAGATCGACGGCCTCAACGGCGCCGTGGTCTGGCAGCATGACTACGTCTGCGAAACCCAGTCCGGCGTCTCCGGCGGCGTTCAGGGCACCCTGGCCCTGGGCAAGAACGAGCTGTCCGACCTGATCTTCGTCCCTGTGGCCCGCACCGGCGGCAGCACCGCCAGCGCCGGCATTCTGGCCGCTCTGGACAAGCACACCGGCGAGACGGTCTGGGAATTCCCCACGGCGGTCTACAGCTGGAGCAGTCCGGTGGATTTCTATGACGACAACGGCAAGGGCTATCTGATCTACTGCACCTCCGGCGGTTACATGTACCTGCTGGACGGCAAGACCGGTGAAAAGCTGGACGGCATCGACCTGGACGGCAATATCGAGGCCAGCGCCGTCATGGTGAACGACACCGTGGTGGTGGGCCACCGCAGCCAGCGGGTCTTCGGCATCAAGGTCAAATAATTGAAACGCAAAAAAACAGCGGCTTGAAGCTTGAAGCTTCAAGCCGCTGTTTGTTATATCTTACAGGTTGTTTTCTTTCAGAAACTCCAGCACGTCGTCGATGACCTCATGGCCTCTGGGGTCCAGATGAATCTCGTGGCGTCTGCCGGGATAGAGCTTCATGCGCACGTTGGTGTGGCCGGATTTCAGATAGCTTTCATAGCTTGCCTTCACCAGCTCCCCATAGCTGCCCACGGGATCGTCCGCGCCGGAGATCAGGAAGATCGGCAGATCCTGGGGCGTGCCCCGGTAGATTTTGTCCGAAATGCAGTACCGAATCAGGGTGAACAGATCGTGGAACCCCTGGTTGGAGAAGGTGAACCCGCTGATGGGGTCCTCCAGAACCCGGTCCACGTAATCCGGGTCGGGGGAAAGCCAGTCGGAATTCGTGCGATGCTCCGTCCGATCTTCATAGCTGCCGAAGGCAGACTTCTGCAGCAGCTTTCCCGGTTTCTTTCCCTGCAGGGCGGAGAGGGCCGCAGCGCCGAAAATGGCTTTTTTCAGATCGGGGTGGGGGCCGCCGGTGGCGCAAATGATCGCCGCGGCGTAATCCTTCCCGCGCTCCCCGATGCAGGTGCGGCAGACGAAGGAGCCCATGGAGTATCCGAAGAGCACGATGGGCAGGCCAGGATGCCGGGAACGGATGAACTCCGTCATTTGGAAGGTGTCCTCCCGAAAGACCCGGCCGGTCTTGTTGGCGGTGCCGAAATAGCCGAAGGGGTAGTCCTCGCTGATGGACTTGCCGTGGCCCAGATGGCTGTGGCCATAGACAGCGTAGCCCGCGGCGTTGAACTGCTCGGCGAGACTGTCATAGCGGTGGATGTGCTCCATCATGCCGTGGATCAGCTGCACCACACCGCGAATCTCTCCGTCCTCAGGCAGCCAGCAGAGAGCGTTGATCTCGCAGTCGCCCACCACCGAGGGGAAGGAGAACTCCGATCTGACGGTACCCATTTAGAACACCTTGATGTAGGCGTCACGATCCGCGCCCACGGAGATATACTTGATGTGGCAGTGCACGGCCGCCTCCAGATAGCGCACATAGTCGATGGCCTCCTGGGGCAGATCGCTGAGCTTCCGGGCGCCGGAAATGTCGCAGTGGAAGCCGGGCAGATATTCATAAACGGGCTTTGCCTTGTTCAGATCCACGCCGATGGGGAAGCGGTCGGTGCGCTTGCCGTCGATCTCGTAGGCCACGCAGACCGGAATCTTGTCCATGTAGCTGAGCACGTCCATCTTCGTCAGGGCGATGGTGGTGCAGCCCTGCATCTTCACGCCGTAGCGGGAGGCCACCACGTCGAAGCCGCCCACCCGGCGGGGTCTGCCGGTGGCAGCGCCGTATTCGCCGCCGGCCTCACGCAGGGCGTCAGCCTCGGGACCGAACATTTCGCAGGTAAACGGGCCTTCGCCCACGCAGCTGGAATAGGCCTTCATGATGCCGATGACGTTGTCCAGCCTCGTGTCCGGGATGCCTGCACCCAGGGTGGCATAGGCTGCGATGGTGCTGGAGCCGGAGGTGTAGGGATAGATGCCGTAGTCGATGTCCCGCAGGGCGCCCAGCTGAGCCTCAAAGAGGACGGACTTGTTGTCCTCAATGGCCTCGTGCAGGTAGTCCGTGGTGTCGCAGACGTAGTCCTTGAAGGGCATGGCGTAGGTGTCGATCCAGTCCATCATCTCGTCCAACTGAATGGCTTCATGGCCGTAGCCGTTGACAATGAAGAGGTTCTTCCACTCCAGAATGTCCGCAAGTCTTGCCTTCAGGGCGTCACGATCCTTCAGATCGCCCATGCGCAGGGACTTCTTCATGTATTTGTCGGAGTAGGCAGGGGAGATGCCGCGGCGGGTGGAGCCGAACTTTTTGTCGGCCAGACGGTCTTCCTCCAGGCAGTCCAGCAGCTTGTGATAAGGCATGCAGATGCAGGCCTTGTCGCTGATCTTCAGATGCCGGGGCGTGACCTCGATGCCGCCGTCGCGGATGCGTCCGATCTCGTTGAAGAGATGCTCGGTGTCGATGACCATGCCGGGGCCCATGACGTTCACGGTCTCATCTCTGAGAATGCCGCTGGGCAGCAGGTTCAGAACGAACTTACCCTTGTCGTTGATGACGGTGTGACCGGCGTTGTTGCCGCCCTGATAGCGGACGACCACGTCATATTTCTGGCTGAGAAGGTCGACCATGCGGCCCTTGCCTTCGTCGCCCCAGTTGATGCCTACGATGGATGTTAACATGTCGTTTACCTCCTGATACTTACACGGAAACAACCGCTTCCTGCCCCAGGCAGTCGGCGTATTGCTCCAGAACCGGCTTCACCTGCTCCCGGAGGAAGGTCTCCGTCTGCTGCAGGGCCATGCCGGTGAATTTCATGGGATCGCTGACCGCCTCCAGCTCTTCGCTGGTGAGGCCGAACACGGGGTCGGCGAGAATGCGGTCAAAGAGATCGTTGGGCTTGCCGTTGAGCTTGACTTCCTTCGCCGCGGCCACGCTGTGCTGGCGGATGGCCTCGTGGAGGGTCTGGCGGTCGCCGCCCTTTTCCTTCACGCAGTACATGAGGATGTTCTCCGTGGCCATGAAGGGCAGCTCATCGTTCAGGAGCTTCGCCGCCATCTTGGGATAGACGGTCATGCCCCGGATGATGTTCAGATAGAGATTCAGGATGCCGTCCACGGCCAGGAAGGCCTCCGGAATGCTGATGCGGCGGTTGGCGCTGTCGTCCAGGGTGCGCTCAAACCACTGGGTGGCGGCGGTGACGGCGGTGTTCTGCACATCGCACATGACGTACCGGGCCAGAGACGCAATGCGCTCCGAACGCATGGGATTGCGCTTATAGGCCATGGCGCTGGAGCCGATCTGGCCGGCCTCGAAGGGCTCGTCCACCACCTTCAGGTGGCTGAGCAGGCGAATGTCGTTGGAGAACTTCGCCGCGCTCTGGGCCACGCCGCAGAGCACCTGCAGCACCTGGAAGTCCACCTTCCGGCTGTAGGTCTGGCCGCTGACGGGGTAGGCCCCGGGCATATCCATCTTGGCGCAGATCTTTTTTTCCAGTTCCACCACCTTGTCGGCGTCGCCGTCGAAGAGGGCCAGGAAGCTGGCGCCGGTGCCGGTGGTGCCCTTGCAGCCCAGCAGACGCAAATGCTCCAGCTGGAAGTTCAGCTGCTCCAGGTCCATCAGCAGGTCCTGCATCCACAGCGTTGCCCGTTTGCCCATGGTGGTGGGCTGGGCCGCCTGGAAATGGGTGTAGGCCAGGGTGGGGAGGGCCTTGTGCTTCTCCGCGAAGTCTGCCAGAGCGGACAGCACGTTCACCAGCATGCCCCGCACCAGCTTCAGTCCGTCGCGCATCAGCAGAATGTCGGTGTTGTCGCCCACATAGCAGCTGGTGGCGCCCAGGTGGATGATGCCCCGGGCATTGGGGCATTTCTCGCCGTAGGTCAGCACGTGGGCCATGACGTCATGGCGCACCTCGTGCTCCCGGGCGGCGGCAAATTCGTAGTCGATGTCCTCCACGTGGGCCTTCAGCTCGTCGATCTGCTCCTGGGTGATGGGGAGCCCCAGCTCCCGCTCACTCTCCGCCAGAGCGATCCAGAGTCTGCGCCAGGTGGTGAACTTGGTATCGTCGGAGAAAAGCTTCTGCATCTCCTTCCCGGCGTACCGGGCGCACAGGGGATTGGTGTATGTATCGTGCATGGGCGTTCGTCCTTTCCGAATCCGCATCGCGGGAAAAATGCATTACACTTTACTGTACCATAATCTCGTGGAAAAAGAAATAGAGAAATCGCATTTTTATCCTGATTTTTGAAAAGATTCGCCTTGCATCTGCGATCTGCATTCCCGCCGGAACGCTGCCGCGCCACCGGTACGCCTGGGAGACAGGTCCTTTTTTCACAGCAGGGGTGGAAATGGGGCGAAGTTTCTGCTATAATCGAATGCACCGAAATCAACAAGGAGGTGGCGATCTCCATGGATCGTACCCTGCTCAAGCGCGACGCCCGGGAGCGCATGCGCCGCTATCAGCCCAATCCCATCGTGATCGGCCTGATCGTCTTTGCCCTGTGCTATATCCTCGAGCGTCTGATCGTCAACGTCATGGGCCTGAACTTCCAGTTCAATATCTCCAACTGGAACGTGAACAACCCGGATGAGATGATGGCCCTGTTCGATGACATCCAAAAGCAATACATGCGCCAGCTGGCAGACTACAGCCCCAGCTTCTTCGGCTGTGTCCTGGCCGTCGCCCTTGGCCTGATGGAGCTCATGGTCAACACTGGCAAGACCATCTATGCCCTGCACGTCACCCGGGAGGAAAAGGCCGACTACGGCAACCTCCTGGACGGCTTCGCGGTGTTCAGCCGCGTGGTGATCCTCTCGGTGCTGGAGGGCGTCTTCATCCTCCTCTGGTCGCTGCTGCTGATCGTCCCCGGCATCATCGCAAGCTATCGTTACCGCCAGGCCATCTACCTGCTGCTGGACCACCCGGACTACACGCCCATGCAGTGCCTCCGCCTGAGCAGTGAAATGATGCGCGGCCACAAGATGGAGCTTTTCACCCTGGATCTGAGCTTTCTGGGTTGGGAGATCCTGCGGGCG
>CAMHRJ010000173.1 GCA_946187475.1 uncultured Clostridia bacterium
AACTCCAATTTCCGCCGCTCGAACCTTACGTTCTGTAGTCTCCGTTGATCTTCACGTAGTCATAGGTCAGATCGCAGCCCCAGGCGGTGGCGGAGGCCTCCCCGTCGCCCAGGGTCACGAGAATGTCGATGGCGTCCTCGGAGAGGACGGTTTTGGCCGTCTCCTCGGAGAAGGGTATGCCCGCGCCCTTTTCGCAGACCGTGATCTGCCCGGCTTTGGACCGGAAGCTGACGCCCACCTGATGCACATCCACGTCCGCGCCGCTGTAGCCGATGGCGCAGAGGACACGGCCCCAGTTGGCGTCGGCGCCGAACATGGCGGCCTTCAGAAGGCTGGAGCAGACCACGCTTTTGGCGATGGTCTTGGCATTCGCCTCATCCTTCGCGCCGGTGACGGCGCATTCCAGCAGCTTCGTGGCGCCCTCGCCGTCGGCGGCGATGCAGCGGCAGAGGTGGACGGTCACGGTGTTCAGCGCCGCCATGAAGGCGTCGAAGTCCGCGCCCTCGGAGACGATCTCCGGATTTTCCGCCATGCCGTTGGCCAGGATCGTCACCATGTCGTTGGTGGAGGTGTCCCCGTCGATGCTGACCATGTTGAAGGTGCTCTGCACGTCGGTGGAGAGGGCCTTGCGCAGCATATCAGCGGAGATGGCGGCGTCGGTGGTGAGGAAGACCAGCATGGTGGCCAGATTCGGGTGGATCATGCCGCTGCCCTTGGCGATGCCGCCCAGGGTGCAGGTCTTGCCGCCCACGGTAAACTCCACAGCGATCTCCTTTTTCACCGTGTCCGTGGTCATGATGGCCTCGGCGGCCTGGGCGCTGCCGCCCTCGGAGAGGGCTTCCACCAGGACGGGGATGCCCTGCTGAATGGGCGTGATGTCCAGGGGCTGGCCGATGACGCCAGTGGAGGCCACCACCAAGTCATTGGCATTGATACCAAGCGCAGCGCCCACCAGGGCAGCGGTCTGCTCCGCCACCTGAATGCCGTCGGCGTTGCAGGTGTTGGCATTGCCGCTGTTGCAGATGACGGCCTGAGCCGTGCCGTCGGCAATGTGGGCCTTGGTCACGTCCAGCGGCGCGCCCTTCACCAGATTGGTGGTGTAGACCGCGGCGGCATGGGCGGGCTGCGCGCTGACGATCAGGGCCAGGTCCCGCTTGGTGTGGTTTTTCCGAATGCCGCAGTGGATGCCCGCTGCGGTAAAGCCCTTGGCGGCACAGACGCCGCCGGGAATAATGTTCATAACGATTCCTCCGTTGTGAGTATGCAGTGTGAAGAGTGGAGTGTGGAGTTTAAATGGATCGCCTGCGGCGATGTTTTAAAATGCGCTTTTTCAATCGTTTGCGCAGCAAACACTTTTAAACTCCTAACTCCAAACTCCTAACTCCACACTGTTTATACATTCAATCCCGTTGTTTCGGGAAGTCCCATTACGATGTTCATGTTCTGGATGGCGGCGCCGGAGGCGCCCTTGCCCAGGTTGTCGAAGCGGGAGATCAGCAAAATGCGCTCGGCATTGCCGCTGACCAGCACCTCCATGTCGTCTCTGCCGGAGCAGACGTTCGCCGCGGCGAGGCCGTCGGCGTCCGGGCTTTCGCTGTAATGGACCACGGCGCTGTGATAGCAGTCCTTGTAGAGCGCCTTCACGTCGTCCATGGTGCCGTTCAAATCCTTGGCGAACACCGGCACCGTGACGCACATGCCGCTGTAGAAATCCGCCACGATGGGACAGAACACCGGCGTCACCTCAAGACCCGTCACCTGCACCATCTCCTTCAGGTGCTTGTGCTGCTGGGGCAGGCCGTACTGCCGGGGCGCGTCGTATTTCGCGGCGCGATCCTGGGCCTCATATTCCGCGATCATGGCCTTGCCGCCGCCGGAATAGCCCGTGACGGAAAAGCAGGTCAGCGCCGCGTCCGGCTTCAGCAGTCCGGCGCGGACCAGCGGCTCCACCAGGACGATGAATCCGCTGGCGTGGCAGCCGGGATTCGCGATGCGCTTGCTCGTTTGAATTTTCTCCCGCTGGTCTCCCAGCTCCGCGAAGCCGTAGACCCAGTCTGGGTTCGTGCGGTGGGCGGTGGAGGTGTCGATGACGGCCACATGGTCGCTCTCCACCAGAGAGGCGGACTCCACCGCCGCCGCGTCGGGCAGGCAGAAAAAGGCGATGTCCGCGCTGTTGATGGCGTCCTTTCGGGAGCTTAAATCCTTGCGCAGGTCGCCGGTGAGGGTGATGAGCTCCAAATCGGGGCGGTCTTTCAATCTGTCATAAATCTTCAGGCCGGTGGTGCCGGCGCTGCCGTCGATGAATACCTTGGTCATGCTTCCAGGGCCTCCTTTACATAGGCGATCTGCGCCTCCACCGAGGCGACGGAGGTGCCGCCCTGAGAGATGCGCTTCTCCACGCAGGCGGCGAGGTCGATCTCCGAATAGAGATCCTCTTCAAACAGCTCGCTGAACTGCTTGTAAGCCTCCAGCGGCAGCTCCTCCAGCACGGTGTGCTCGGCGATGCACTTGGCAACCAGCTGGCCGGAGATCTTATAGGCGCTGCGGAAGGGCAGTCCCTTCTTCACCAGATAATCCGCCAGATCGGTGGCGTTGATGAACCCGGTCTGGGCGGCTTTTTTCATATTCTCGGGTTTTGTCACCATGGTCTCGATCATGGGCGCGAAGACCTGCAGGCACATCTTCACGGTGTCCACCGCGTCGAAGACGGCCTCCTTGTCCTCCTGCATGTCCTTGTTGTAGGCCAGGGGCAGGCCCTTGAGGGTGGTGAGCAGGGCCATGAGATCGCCGTAGACTCTGCCGGTCTTGCCCCGCACCAGCTCTGCCATGTCGGGGTTTTTCTTCTGGGGCATGATGCTGGAGCCGGTGGTGTAGGCGTCCGAGAGGGAGACGAACTGGAACTCCCAGCTGCTCCAGAGGATCAGCTCCTCCGAAAGCCGGGACAGGTGCATCATCAAAATGGCGTAGGCGCTCAGAAGCTCCAGACAGAAATCCCGGTCGGAGACGCCGTCCAGACTGTTCATGGCGATGGCGTCAAAGCCCAGGGCGATGGCCTCCATCCAGCGGTCGGTGTCGTAGGTGGTGCCCGCCAGGGCGCAGCAGCCGATGGGCGAGACGTTCATGCGCATGGAGGCGTCCAGCATCCGGTCCATGTCTCGCAGGAGCATCATGGCGTAGGCCATCAGATGGTGGCCGAAGGTGATGGGCTGGGCCCGCTGGAGGTGGGTGTACCCCGGCAGGATGGCGGCCTTGTTGGCCTCCGCCTGAGAAATCAGGGCCTGCAGCACGTCCTTGGTGAGGCTCATGATCTCAGCGTTTTCCCGGCGGAGATAGAGCCGCAGATCCAGAGCCACCTGGTCGTTCCGGCTGCGGGCGGTGTGCAGGCGCTTGCCCACGTCGCCGATGCGCTCCGTGAGCACCTGCTCGACGAACATATGGATGTCCTCGCAGGCCAGGTCGAATTCCAGCGCCCCGGACTCCAGGTCCTCCAGAATGCCCTGGAGGCCGTCGATGATGGCCTCGGCGTCGGCCTGGGCGATGATGCCCTTGGCGCCCAGCATGGCCGCGTGGGCCATGGAGCCGGTGATGTCCTCCCGGAACATGCGGCAGTCGAAGCGGATGGAGGAATTGAAATCATCCGCGATCTGATCGGTATCTCCGGCGGTCCTGCCCGCCCAAAGTTTCGCCATGGTTCGTTTCTCCTTAATAGTCCACGATCCTGCATGGTTTCCCATGCAGGATGTGGGACAGATTTTGAGTTTTGTGATGATTATTTCTTGCCGTCTACCAGCGCCTGCACCTGAATGGGCAGACCGTAGAGGTTGATGAAGCCCGCGGCGTCGGCCTGGTTGTAATCGCTCTCGCCGAAGGTGGCGATCTCCTCGCTGTAAAGGCTGTAGGGACTCCAGACGCCGGCGTTGATCATGTTGCCCTTATAGAGCTTCAGACGCACGGTGCCGGTGACCTTCTCCTGGGTCTTGTCCACGAAGGCGCTGAGGGCCTCGCGCAGCGGCGTGAACCACTGGCCGTTGTAGACCAGCTCCGCGAAGGTGATGGCGATGCGCTCCTTCTCGTGGGCGGTCATCTTGTCCAGGCAGATGGTCTCCAGGACCTTGTGGGCCTTGTAGAGGATCGTGCCGCCGGGGGTCTCATAGACGCCGCGGCACTTGATGCCCACGAGACGGTTTTCCACGATGTCCAGAAGGCCGATGCCGTTTTTGCCGCCCAGCTCGTTGAGCTTCAGGATGACGCCCTTGGGGGTCAGCTGCTCGCCGTCCACGGCCACGGGGACGCCCTGCTCAAAGTCGATGGTGACGTAGGTGGGCTCGTCGGGCGCGTTGATGGGGCTCACGCCCATCTCCAGGAAGCCTTCCTTCTCGTAGGTGGGCTCATTGCCCGGGTCCTCCAGATCCAGACCCTCGTGGCTCAGGTGCCAGAGGTTCTTGTCCTTGGAATAGTTGGTCTCGCGGTTGATCTTCAGGGGTACGTTGTGGGCCTCGGCGTAGTCGATCTCCTCTTCCCTGGACTTGATGTTCCATTCACGCCAGGGGGCGATGACGGGCATGGTGGGCGCGAAGTGCTTGATGGCCAGCTCGAAACGGACCTGGTCGTTGCCCTTGCCGGTGCAGCCGTGGCAGATGGCGTCGGCGCCCTCCTTCTGGGCGATCTCCACCAGCCCCTTGGCGATGATGGGACGGGCGTGGCTGGTGCCCAGCAGGTATTCCTCATACATGGCGCCGGCCTTGATGCAGGGGATGATGTAGTCGCTGGCGTATTCCTCGGTGAGGTCCAGCACATAGAGCTTGGACGCGCCGGTGGCCAGTGCCTTTTCCTCCAGACCCTCCAGCTCGTCGGCCTGGCCCACGTTGCCGGAGACCGCGATGACCTCGCAGTTGTTGTAGTTCTCCTTCAGCCAGGGGATGATGATGGACGTATCCAGACCGCCGGAATAGGCGAGGACGACTTTCTTGATGTCTTCTTTTTTCATGACGGGAACCTCCGTGAATAATTATTTATTAGCTTGTGTATATTATTCATTAATTCCCAGAGAAAGTCAAGTCCCTTTTCCGAAAATAGTGCATAAGATTTGGCCGAAATCCCGGATTCTTTTATGAAAAATGGCATTTTCATGCAATTCTGAGTGGATAGAATGCATTTTTATGCATTTATGCATGAATAGACGCATTCGCGCAGGCTTTAAGCGGCAAATTAGAATTTATCGGGAT
>CAMHRJ010000174.1 GCA_946187475.1 uncultured Clostridia bacterium
TGCCGGTGGGCTCCATCCTGGGCTATCTCCTGCTGGACAGCGATGTGCCTCTGCCCCTGGGCAAAACCGGCTGGGCCGTGGCGCCGGTGCTGGTCTACGCTGTGGGCTATCTGGGAAACATCCTCCTGCAGGGCGTGGGCGACTGGCCCGACCGGCATGATTTCTACGGCTTCCTGCTCTGGGGCTGGGGCCCGGGCGTGGTGATTTTCGCGGTACTGCTGCTGGTCACATGGGGCCTTGCGCTGCTGCTCTGGCGCTTCGGCCGAAGCCGCGTGAAACGAGAAAAAACAAACGCTCTGTGAGACAAGCCTCACAGAGCGTTTTGCATGGAATTCATTTACTTTCTGCCGGTTCTCCAGTCCTCGTACTCCCGGCGCATGGCGGCCCGCTCCCGGGCCTGCTGTTGCTGTTGACGCTTGCGGCGGGCTTCCAGCTCCCGCTGGCGCTGCCGCCGATTGTAGCGCACCATCAGCACGATATAGAGCACGATGACCGCAAAGATCACGATCAGGATGCCCAGCACGATGGGCCGACTGAAGAATCGCATCAGGCCCTGGCGCAGGAAGGCGATATGAGAGAGCTCCACGCCGTAGCTGGCCACGATGGGCACCTTGCCATATTCCACCCCGTCCTTGGAGACCGCGATCTCGCCCAGGATGTCCCCGGCCTCCACCGGTGCCTTCAGAGGGTCGTTGTCCCGCTCGGAGTAGACCGTCAGGGTGCGCTCAAATTCCTCCAGCACCGCGTCGTTGGGCAGCACCGCGGTCAGGTCCTCCCGGGCGTGGGCGGTGACCCGGTCGGCGTCGCTGCCGAACTGCACCGGCACGTCGCACAGCAGCTCCGAGCTGCTGACCAGGGTCTGGGTGCTGTAGTTGTTGAACAGCCAGTCATAGAGGTGGATGGAGTCGGTGAAGTTCTTGTATTCGGCGGTGCCGTTGGCCTTGGTACCCTCGCCGGCGCCCAGCACGATGCACAGCAGCCGAATGCCGTTGCGCTCGGCGGTGGAGATCAGGCAGTAGCCTGCGGCGCTGGTGTGGCCGGTTTTGATGCCGGCAGCGCCCTCATAGAGATAACCGGGATAGATGATGGAATCGGGGTTGATGAGGCCGTTGGTGTTCTGCAGGGTGCGGGCCTCGCTCTTGTTGGTGGCGGGGATGGTCTTCGAGAGGGTGTTGCTCATGGCGAAGAACAGATCGTGCTTCAGCGCCTCCTCGGTGATCAGACGCAGGTCGTTGGCAGTGGTGTAATGCTCCTCGCTGGGCATACCGTGGGGATTCACAAAGTGCGTCCCCGTGCAGCCCAGCTCCTGGGCCCGCTGGTTCATCAGGGCCACGAAGTCCGTGATGCTGCCGGCCACGGCGCTGGCGATCACGTTGCAGGCCTCGTTGGCGGAGGAGATCATGGCGCAGTAGAGATAGTTCTCCAGGGTCATGATCTCGCCCGGCACGATGCCGGCGGAGCTGGATTCCTCGTCCAGACCCTCCATGCAGTCATCCCCGGCGGTGATCTCGTCCTTGAGGTTCAGGTCGCCCCGGTCCACGGCCTCCAGAGCCAGCAGGATGGTCATGATCTTCGTGAGACTGGCTGGATAGGCCCGCTCGTCGGCGCCCTGGGAATAATAGACCTGACCGGAATCCAAGTCCACCAGCAGCGCCTGCCGGGCAGAGAGCTCCGGCGCGTCCTCCACAGCCAGGGCCATGGGCGTTAAAATGCCGGCCAGCAGACAAACCGCCAGCAGGATGGAAAGAATTTTCCGCTTTTTCATATCATTCTCCCGGAAAATGTGTTATACTGAATACTTGAGATGGTGAGAACCGTTGAATTTTCACCAGAGTCTATTATAATGGGAAATAAGTCGAAAATCAATGGAAAAATCAAAACTTAAACTTTCCCCGGCGGAATGGGCCGCCATCGGGCTGACGGCCCTGTTTTTGATCGCGGCCGCGGTGCTCTCCGTCCGGCCCAAGGCAGAAGTCACCCTTGCGGCGGCAAAGCCTGCCGCCACCGCCGCGGTGGAGATCATCGACCTGAATACGGCGGATGCCGAGGCGCTCCAGACCCTGCCGGGCATCGGCCCGGAGCTGGCCTCCCGCATCATCGCCTATCGAACCGAGCACGGCGGTTTTACCGACCCCGCCGAGCTCTTGAACATCGACGGCATCGGCGACAAGACCTACGCAGAGCTGATTTCGCACATCACCGTCCAATCGGAGGAGGAACCATGAAAATCTTAGTGGTAGACGACGAGAAAACCATCGTCAAGGGCATCAAATTCAATCTGGAGCGCGAGGGCTACGAGGTGGACGCCTGCTATGACGGCGAGGCCGCCATCGAGCTGGCGCGCACGGAGCAGTATGCCGTGATCCTGCTGGATCTCATGATGCCGAAGGTGGACGGACTGGAGGCCTGCCAGCAGATCCGGCAGTTCTCCAACGTGCCGATCATCATGCTCACCGCCCGCAGCGAGGACGGCGACAAGCTCATGGGCTTCGAGTCCGGGGCCGACGATTACGTGACCAAGCCCTTCAACATCATGGAGCTGAAGGCCCGCATCCGGGCGCTGATCCGCCGGTCCTCCATGCCCGGCTCCGCCCAGCAGAAGACCGACGACAAGCTCATCCGGGGCCAGATTGAGATCGACCCCGAGCGCCGCAGTGCCAAGCGCTATGGCGAGACCGTGGAGCTGACTGTGAAGGAATTCGACCTGATCGAGCTGCTGATGCGGAATCCCGGCAAGGTCTACAGCCGGGAAAACCTGCTGGACCTGGTCTGGGGCTACGACTATCAGGGCGACATCCGCACCGTGGACGTGCACATCCGCCGTCTGCGGGAGAAGCTGGAGAAGCAGCCCAACAGCCCGGAGTATATCATCACCAAATGGGGCGTAGGCTACTACTTCGCCGAGGCGTGAAGCGCCGCTGATTCATAGATTATGGAGCAACCGAAACGAAAATACAGGTCCAGCGTACAGCTGCAGTTCGCGGCCTACTTCGCGGTGCTGACCATCGTGCTGCTGGCGCTGCTGAACACCTATCCCCTTCGGGCGTCCCGTGACGTGGTGTTCTCCGAAAAGGAGAGCTCCCTCATGAACCGGGCGTCGGTGGTGTCCTCCTCCCTGGCGCTGCTGGACCAGATCACCGCCGACAACACCCGGCAGGTCATCGGCCTGCTGGACGTCAACAATCTGGACCGGGTGCTGGTGACGGACGAGGCCGGCAAGGCCATCTATGACACCGCCGAGGGCGGCGAGATTCCCAATGAGATCGCCCGGGCACTGAAGGGTGAGGCGGTGTTCACCTCCAAGTTCGACATGGAGGCCTTCCAAAGCGGCGCGGCCGTACCCGTGCGCAGCGGCGGAAAGACCATCGGCACGGTCTACATCGCGGAATACGACGCCGAGCAGGCGGCCATTATCGTGGGCATCCAGCACCGGCTGAGCACCATCTCCATCACGGTGGCCCTCCTCGCGCTGGTGATCATCTTCTTCTCCATCCGCATGATGACCCGGCGCATCACCCAGCTGGCCGACGGCGTGCGCACGGTGCAGTCCGGCGACTACTCCTTCCGGCTGGAGCTCAGCGGCAACGACGAGCTGACGGAGTTGGGCAGCGAGCTGAACCACCTGACCGAGCGTCTGGAGACCACGGAAGCCCAGCGCCGGCAGTTCGTATCCGATGCCAGCCACGAGCTGAAAACGCCCTTGGCCTCCATCCGTCTGCTGTCGGACAGCATCGTCCAGGACACGGACATGGACAGCGCCACCATGCGGGAGTTCGTCACGGACATCGGCACCGAGGCCGAGCGCCTCCAGCGCACCACGGAAAAGCTTTTGAACCTCTCCCGTCGGGACGACGGCGTCCAGGGCGAGCTGCAGAACGTGGACCTGCGCAAGGCCGTGGAGGGCACTCACCGGCTGCTTGCCCCGCTGGCCGAGGCCAGCCACATCACCATCCACAGCCAGCTGGACGAGGGCTGCTTCGTCCGGGCCACCGAGGACGACATCTACCACATCGTCTTCAACCTGGTGGAGAACGCCATCAAGTACAATCTGGCCACCGGCAGCGTCACGGTGAAGGTCTTTCGGGAGGCGGACAAGTGCCTGCTCACCGTAGAGGACACAGGCATCGGCATCCCGGAGCAGGACCAGCCCAACATCTTCGGCCGCTTTTACCGGGTGGACAAGGCCCGCAGCCGGGAGCACGGCGGCAGCGGTCTGGGTCTGAGCATCGTCCACGACGCGGTGACCCTCTATGGCGGCACCATCGCCGTGGAGAGCGTGGAGCCCCACGGCAGCAAGTTCACCGTCACCTTCCCCGCCGCAGAATCCGAAAGCATTGAATCTGAAAGCGCAGAATAAGATACATCCCACCGTCTGGGTGCAGATCCCCCAGCGGTGGGTGCTTTTTGCATCCGGATTAGCACTCTCCTAAAAAGAGTGCTAATATTTACAGTTTGTTCATATAATATAGGCTATTTATTCATTTTTGCAGCGTATTTTATATATCAGAAAGAGCGAGATCGATAAATACATCGGTCAAAAACCAACATTGTATAAACATCAAGGAGGAATATAAAATGTTCGAAATCATGCCCATTGAGCGCAGAAGCTACCGGATGCGTCCCTTCGACCCCTTCCGCGAAATGCAGGAAATGCAGCGCGCCTTCTGGGGCAACACCGATGTTGCCACCAGCTTCCGCACCGACATCAGCGAGACCAGCGACGGCTACAAGCTGGAGGCTGAGCTCCCCGGCTTCAAGAAAGAGGACATCAAGGTCGACATCGACGACGAGACCCTGACCATCAAGGCCGAGCACAGCGAGAGCAAGGACGAGCAGAACGACGAAGGCGAGTATGTCCGCCGGGAGCGTTACTACGGCAGCTATCAGCGCAGCTTCAACGTCTCTGAGATCGACGTGGAGGGCATCACCGCCGCCTATGAAAACGGCATCCTGACCCTGAACATGCCGAAGAAGGCGCCGGTCAAGCCCGAGTCCAGACACCTGGAGATCCTGTAAACACACTCTGATATCATTTCCCTTCTTCCCCTATCCCCTTAGAATTTGTGCAAGCGAGCCGCGCCTGATCTCAGGCGCGGCTTTGCTGTTGAATTGGAGTTTAACGTTTGCACTGAAATAGAATTTGTAGGGGAGGGGCTTGCC
>CAMHRJ010000175.1 GCA_946187475.1 uncultured Clostridia bacterium
GACGTCGGTGAAGATGTCCGGCAGCGGCGCGACGTCGATGCGCTCGTCGCCGCGGACGATCTGCAGACCTGTCGCCTCAAAATCCAGCTTCTCCTCGGTAAAGATCAGCTTGAGCAGTACGCCCACGTCGGTGTACTGGTGCACGCGCTGATAGTTGGTATCGAAGATGAAGTTGCCCAGGGAGTAGAAGATCGCCTTGCCGTTGTCAAACAGCTCGTAATTCTCCGGCACGTGGGGGTGGTGCGCCACCACCACGTCAGCGCCCAGCTCCAGGAACTTCAGATACCGATCCCTGGTGTAGGGATTGGGCAGGCTGGTGAACTCCTCGCCGCCGTGGGAGACGACCACGCACCAGCGGCACTTGCTCTTGACCTCCGCGATGCGCTTTGCTATGTACTCCATATCGTTCCAGCGGAAAATGCCCGGCTCGGTGGCGGTGGCAGGGATGCACTCCGACAGATACGCCACACCAAACATGCCGATGCCGCCCGCCTCATCCAGGTAAACCGGCTCGGATGCCTCCACCTCGTTGAGACCGGCGCCGATCGTCCGGCAGCCCAGCTGCGCCGCCAGGGCGCGCGTGTTCACCAGGCCCTCGCGGCCGGCGTCCATGGTGTGGTTGTTGCCGATGGACCAGATGTCCGCGCCGATGCGCCGGAGCACCTGTGTCACCTCGGGACTCATGCTGTGGAAGAACACACCGTGGCTTCCGTTGTCCTCCGCGTCGATGAGCGGGCCCTCCACGTTGGCCACTACGTGATCCGCGCTGTGGAAGAAGTCCAGCAGCGGCTGGGAGAGCAGGTTCTCGTCCTTCCACCGCTGGTCCATGTAGCGGTCAAAGCCGATGTCGCCGGTGAAAATGATCGAAGTTTTGTTCTTTTGATTCGCCATGCTTGTCTCCTGTTCAACGAATGCGCTTGAGGGTCTCCAGCGTCAGCTGCCACACGCGCCGGGTGGAGGCGATGTGCAGCCGCTCCCGCGGCGTATGGATGTTGGTCAGGTCAGGGCCGAAGGAGATGCAGTCCAGCTCCGGCATCTTGCCGGAGAGGATGCCGCACTCCAGTCCCGCGTGGAGCGCCGCAATGGTCGGCTCCTCACCGTAGACGGCGCGGAAGGCCTCCACCGTGACGTCGCGCAGCGGGGAGTCGGGCCGGTACTCCCAGGCGGAGTAGGACGCGGGGATCTCGATGCTGCCGCCCAGGGCTTCGGTCAGCGCCGCCACGCGCTCGGTGGTCTCGTCCTTCTGGGAGTTGACGCTGGAGCGCACCATGAAGCGGGCCGTCACCTTGTCCTCCTCGGAGAACACCTGACCCAGGTTGAGGGAGGTCTGCACCAGGCCCGGCACGTCGGCGCTCATCATCTGCACGCCGTTGGGCGCGCAGAACAGAAAGCAGATCACGCGGCGGGTGCTGTCCGCGTCCAGCGCGGGGCCGGCGGCCTCCGCGGGGGAAAGACGCACGGATACGCCGCTGTCCGCGGTGTGGAACTCGCCCTTGAGCGCCGCGTCCAGCTCGGTCACGACGCGCTGCGCTGCGGCGGCGTTCGCCACGGTGATCACCGCGGAGGCGTCCCGCGGGATGGCGTTGTCCTTGGTGCCGCCGCGTACGTCCACGATGCGCACTTCGGTCTTCTCCGAAAGCTCATAGAGCGCGCGGCCCATGAGGATGTTGGAATTGGCGCGGCCCTTGTGGATCTCCTCGCCGGAGTGGCCGCCGATCAGCCCATCCACCGTCAGGGTGAAGGTCTCGCCGGCGAAGGGCTCGCGCTTCACGGGAAGGGTGCACACCGCGCGGGTCGAGCCGGCACAGCTGACGGTCAGCACCTTCTCCTCCTCGGAGTCGATGTTGATCATGTACTTTGCCTTGAGGTCGGAGGCGTCCAGCGCGCGGGCGCCGATCATGCCCACCTCCTCGTCCACGGTGAACAGGCACTCCAGCGGTCCGTGGGCGATATCGTCCGCGTCCAGGATCGCAAGGCCCATCGCCACGGCGATGCCGTCGTCCCCGCCCAGAGTGGTGCCCCGAGCGCCGACCTCGTCACCGTCCACGAACAGGTCGAGACTCTCCGTCTCCATGTCCTTGGCGCAGTCCGGATCCTTCTCGCAGACCATGTCCATATGGCCCTGCAGCATCACCGTGGGGGCGTTTTCGTAACCCGGCGTCGCGCCCTTCCAGATGATGACGTTGTTGGCCTCGTCCTGGCGGTACTTCAGCCCGCGCTCTTTGGCGAAGGCGACCAGATAGTCGCTGATGGCCTTCGTGTGATAGGACCCGTGGGGGATGGCGCAGATCTGCTCAAAAAAGTGAAAAACGTTTTTCGGCTCCAGGCCGGATAGCACATTCATCCTATAGCCTCCTCTTGCTCCTCGCACAGGAGAATTTCTTTGCTGCGCTCAAATTCATAGCTGCGCAAGCCACGCTTGTCCGTCTCGATTTCTCCGAGTTGGTTGTCGTAGGGATCCATGCGCCAATACTGTTTCGGGACAGTAAACGGCGCTTGGAATTCACGATTCGCCACCATACGGTAAGCGTCAAGATTTCCGAAGTAAAAGCGGCGGCGCTCTTCATTCTGCGCGCGCACTGCCGCAGTACCGTAGGACGGGTCAGCAAAAAGCCATCCGTAAGGTGCAATATAAAAGCGCACCCAATCATGTCCCCCGATAAAATCTGGCTCCGCCGTCAGTCCGCTCTGCCATTGCGCGGGAATACCGGCACAACGGCAAAGCGTAAGGAACAGCAGTGCAAACACACCGCAATCGCCGGTGTAGCTGCGGGCACAGGACTGCGCAATGTCCTCCAGAATAAAGTACGAGGGCATAAAGTTGTACCGCATCTGCAACGTAATGAAATCATAAAACCGGCGGGCCTTTTCCAGCGGATTATCCGTGCCTTTCGTCAGTTTGTCCACAAGAGAATGGATGAACGGAGTAAATACGACGTGCGGAGCGATCTCTTCCGTATCGAAGGTCGGCTGTACCGAATCCGCCCGGACATCAGAGAGATCGTGATACGTTGCCGTATGCAAATAGGAATACTCCACGACAAACGGATGATTCTCTGTCATCGTCTCCTCCCAGCAAACCGTGCGCTGCGCGGCATCCTCCGGTGCCACACGCCCGGTCTCCGGAAAAATCTTTTCAATGCGGATATCGCTCTGCTGCTCGCATGCTGCAGGAATAGGCAGGTGCGCGCGGACAAACATTCCCGGCAAGAAGCACTCATCCTTCACACGCACGCTCGCGCGGATGCGGATACGGTTGGTCATGCTTCCGTTCTGCCGCATCAGACGTGCCACGCGATCCAGGCGGCCTTCGCCCTCTTCCCGCGTCACGCTCTCCACGCCATGCATCATAACGCCTGCGCGCTGTGCAAAGGCAGGTTCAGCCTTGCACATGGAGGAAAAGAAGCGGTTGAAAAAGTGCATCTCTCCGTTGAGATAGACCCAGCCAATCTTACCTGCGTCCACGCGTTCGTCAAATTCCTTTTCTGTGAAGTCCGGAATATGTTGCCGTATTTCAGCAAGCGCATCTGCGCGGGTCAGCGGATAATCTTCCGGTATACGGCACATAATCTCGCGTTCGACCGTCATACAGTTGCGCAGCGCTTCAGGTAAATCCTGCCGTCTGAGTTCCCTGTCAATCAGCCGAATTGCACCTTCCAGATCGCCCCATGCTTTGCGGCGGGCAATGTCTTCTGGCAATCCCACGCTCAAGAAGCGAAACATTTCATTCTGATTCATTATGCTCCTCCTGTTTGTGCCGAGGTGCAAAAGCACCTCGGCACATCAAAATCAGGACAGCATTTTCAGCAATGCGCCCATACCAAGGCCGGCAAAATTACCAATTGCCGCGCCAAGCACACCCATGAGAACGCCGATACCGGCATACGCCTCATTGTACGAGCAAGCGATGATCGGTGCAGAAGCAGAGCCGCCGATATTTGCCACCGACGCCGTGGAAACCATGCACAGATCCCAGTGGAACAGCTTCGAGAGAATGTACATACCGACGACATGAATCACAAGAATGAACACGCCGTAGACAACCCACATCGGGGCGGAAAGCAGATCGTTCAGCGGAGCCTGCGTAGCAAGCAGCGAAACAACCGCATACAGCAGGATCGTGGAAAGCTCTTCCACAGCAGGCAGACGGCCAATGGACGTCATGGCACATACCAGACCAAGGATCGTGACGAACACGGTGGTGCAAGTGCCCTTATCAAACATACCAAGGCCGATAGCCTTAAAGCCGGTATTCATCAGGAGACCGATCTTCTGAGCGCAAGCGGAAACCATCAGTGCAAGACCGATCAGCCAGATCCAGTCGGCAGCCTTGGCCTGCTTTTTATCCTTGGCGATTTCAGCGTTTGCCGCGTCAGCAACCGCCATCAGCTTGGATTTGTCAGCCTTTGTGGCATTATCCCACTTATCCGCATACTTCACCATGAACAGCAGCAGCGCAATCCACAGCGAATAGCACACCGTATCAAGCGCAAGTGCGCAGGCATATGCGCCTGGATCGACCGGCAGTGCGTCACCCATAGCCGCCATGTTAGCGCTTCCACCAACCCAAGAGGCATACAACGCAGCGGTTGCACCCCAGGTATCGGCACCGAGAGCACCCTTGAAAATGGGGTAGCCGACCAAGAATCCAACTGCAAGCGTCAGTGAGCAGCCAAGAAAGATTGCAATCATGCGACCGGAGAGCTTTGCCAGCTTGCGAAAGTCGCAGCGCAGCAGCATGACAAAGATCATCGCATAAAGCAGGTTGTTTTTCAGCACACCGTAGGCAGCGGAGCACTCCTCACTGTTGTACAGGCCCATCGTACAAAAGGCCATGTTGAGGATGTAGATCCACACCAGCGGAGGTGCATAGTTGAACACTTTCCACTTGCCGTACTTTTCCAGTGCCAGCAGACTGCCGGCAAGGAACAACAGAAACGCGATGTAAGTAAAGCCATTGGTAATCGTAAACATAGTTTCTCCTCCTTAAAATTTTATTTTAAGCGGGTGAGTTAGTCCCCCCCTAAAAACAAAAAATCCCAGCAGTCGGGCACAAAGAAACGCCTGAGCATACTGGGTTTCAGCTGCGACGCTGTCGGGGGAACCGACGGCAAGCAGACATGAAGCAGAT
>CAMHRJ010000176.1 GCA_946187475.1 uncultured Clostridia bacterium
GCCGCCGGGGGATGCGGATTGCCACACCGTCGTGCGCGACGGTTCGCAATGACATTCTCTTTTGGTGCGGAGGAAGATTCCACCGGGCGATTCGTGAATCGCCCCTACAAACATCAATTTCCCCTTCCCTCACGTTCCCGCCTTCGGGACCACCAGGTACGTCCGCTCTGTGTCCTCCGGGTTCGCGGCGCGGATGGCCTCCACGGTGGAGGCGTGGGACTTGGCGATCTCCCAGAGATCCGGCGCGTCCTCCCGGCGCAGGAGCGTCACCGACGGCATGGCCGCCGCGGCCTCGTTGGGCGCATCGCCGGACAGGGCCGTGATCTGCGTCAGGGTCAGGGTCTCCCGGCGCTCCGTTTCCAGCGTCACCGGCAGGCGCAGCTGCAGACCCTCGGCCGTGGGCGTGACGGAGAGCGTCCCCGCCGCAGCGGAACAGACGTCGCAGTCCTCCGGCACCTCATAGCGCAGCTCCTGCCGCAGGGTGGAAAACTGCCCGCTCTCGTCCCGTCGGAGCAATGTTGCCTCCGCCGTCCCGGGCCCACGCAGCACGGCGTGGGTTACCATCACAGAGCGGTCGGCAGTGTCGCAGGTAAGCTCAGCCTCGGCGGTGACGCGCAGCTGTTCCCGCGCTCCGGGCATGGGGAGGGTCAGGGTCTCGGTCTCCGGCTCCAGCAGGGTGCGGTTGCTGTAAGCGTCTGTCAGCACCTCCGCCTCCGCGCTGCCCCTGCAGACCGCCTGGGCCGCAATGTGGGCCTCGATCTCGAGAGCCTGTTCCTCCGGCAGCGGACGCAGGGTCACGGAGGTCAGATGCGCCTGTACCCGGGCGGCGGTGATCTCCGTTGGGGACAGGGTATCGATCAGCTGGGAAAATGGGATCTCCAGGGTCTCTGTGACCGGCTCCGGGGCGCAATAGAGGGCGCAGACCCGCACCCTGCCCTGGAGAATCAGCTTCTCGCCTATGCACTGCACCTCGTCCACACAGACCTCGCACCGCCGGGCCAGCATCCGTTCCGGCACGCCGGCCATGGGCGCGGTGCCATAGGCGGTGAACACCTGTTCCTCCACCGCCGTCACCGGCTGGAAGCAGACCCGGGTCCGGCGCTGGCAGACTTCCTCCCCTTCCGCCGACTCCGTCAGCGTCAGGGGCTCCGGCCGGTAGGCCGTGAGGGCCGCGCGGACCCGGGCGGTCAGCCGGGCCTTCCGGGTGTTCATGAGCTGGGGCGTCAGCTCCGTCACGGACAGCTCCAGAAACGGCCGCTGCCCCGGCTCCAGTCCCGCGTCCCGCAAACGCAGCAGCACCGGAATCTGCACCGGGAAGCTCTGGAGCCCGCCGGCGTCATCCTGATAGAGCAAGTCACAGCGGAGCTCGCCCTCCAGCTCGGCACCGCCGGCCTCCAAATCCAGCCGCCAGAGGCTGAACTCGCCCCAGGCGTCCAGCAGACGCTCCGCATCCGGCAGCGTGTCCGGCACCACGGCGTCGGCAGAGAACCGCTCCTCCGATGTATGCATCGCGGCGGCGGCAAAGCAGCCCACCTCCCGCGTCAGCAGCTGATAATCCATACGCATCCTCCTTTGCGGCATTCAGGCTGATAACAGCCTATGCAGCCCGCCGGAGGAATAGACACGGCGTGTCATATTAACAGAATTGGACAATGAATTTGCAAAAATTAATTTATAATTATGCAAAATTACGTTGATTTTTTGCGATTATTCCTCTATAATCGGTCTTACATGAAAGTTTTAATTTTAAAAATTGCAAAATCAACTGCAAGGAGTGCTTTCGCATGACCACATTTCAACAGATGCACACCCAGGACATCCACGCCCTGTACGCGGAGCTGGCAGCCCAGTATGTGATTCCGGACAACTGCCGCAATGACCCCAACATCAAGCACGGCCTGCGCAACGCCGACGGCACCGGCGTGCTGGCCGGCGTCAGCAACATCGGCAGCGTCCAGGGTTATTATATGGAGGACGGCGTCCGCGTGGCCATGCCCGGCAAGCTCTACTACCGGGGCATCAGCGTGGAGGACATCATCGACGCCCACCAGAAGGCCGGCACCTTCGGCTATGAGGAAGTGGCCTACCTGCTGCTGATCGGCCATCTGCCCACCCAGGAGCAGCTGGAGAAATTCAATCTCCTGCTGGACGAGGCCCGGGTGCTGCCCGAGCGCTTCAACGAGGACAACATCCTCCGCAATCCCAGCGAGAACATCATGAACCAGCTCAGCCGCTGCGTGCTGGACCTCTATTCCTACGACTCCAACCCCGACGACACCAGTCTGGAGAATCTGACCCGGCAGTCCATCGAGCTGATCGCCCGGTTCCCGCTGATCGCCGCAAACTCCTATCGGGCCAAGCGCCATGTCCATGACCACAAGAGTCTCTACATGCACAACCCGAAGCCGGGGCTTTCCATCGCGGAGAACTATCTGCGCATGCTGCGTAAGGACAAGAGCTACACCCACGAGGAAGCCCAGCTGCTGGATTTGATGATGATTCTCCACGCGGAGCACTCCAGCAACAACTCCACCTTCGTCTGCCGCGCCATCAGCTCCTCCGGTACGGACACCTACAGTGCCATCGGCGGCGCCATCGGCTCTCTGAAGGGTCCTCTCCACGGCGGTGCCAACGCCAAGGTCATGCAGATGTTCAGTCTTCTGCGCGACGAGCTGGGCGACACGCCCTCGGATGCGGCTCTGAGCGATTATCTGGACCGCACTCTGGACGGCAGCGCCGGTGACGGCTCCGGCAAGATCTACGGCCTCGGCCACGCGGTCTACACCATGTCCGATCCCCGCGCCGTGGTCATCAAGAACTACGCCTCCGCCCTGGCGGAGGACAAGGGCCGCCTCCACGAGCTGGAGCTCATGGAACGCATCGAGCGCATGGGCATCGAGAAGATTCAGGCCCGGCGGAAGCAGCCCATCGCCATGTGCGCCAACGTGGATATGTATTCCGGCCTGATCTATGACATGCTGGGCATCCCGGCGGATATGTTCACGCCGCTGTTCGCCAGCGCCCGCATCGCCGGCTGGTGCGCCCACCGCATGGAGGAGGTCGCCACGGGCGTGCGCATCATGCGTCCGGCCTACCGCGCCGCAAAAATCCGCAATCCCTACATCCCCATGGAGCAAAGATAAACAGAGAAAAACCCCGGCGGCACGATCGTGCCGCCGGGGTTCCAATTTGAATTCATCGCTCTGTTGGATAGAACTTGTAGGGGAGGGGCTTGCCCCTCCCGTGTAAAGTGGAGTGAGCTGTAACATTCGGGCGGGGCAAGCCCCGCCCCTACACGCATTCATTTTGTGCAAAGCAGAATCCCACACCGGGCGATTCGTGAATCGCCCCTACAAATGTCACTTTCCCCCTCCTGTCCCGCAAAAAGCGTGTGCATCGCTGCACACGCTTTTTATATTCGTTCTCTTACCGGCTGACGCTGTCCGCCATGGCGAGAATATCCTCCCGGGTCATGGGGCGGAGGGCCTCCTCCGCTTCGTCCAGCTCCGGTTCGGCGTCCATGCGCTCCTGCATGCGCCGCTTGTGGGTACGCAGAGCGAAGGCCGTGGTCACGCCGCCCAGCACCAGGAAGGAGCCCACCATCCGGACGATGGCAGCGATTTGGCCATAGCCTGTCCACACCAGGGGCAGCAGATGATCCGCCGCGCCCAAAAGCAGGCCGCCCAGGATGATGATCAAAATGCTCCGGCGGTTCAGAATCTTCTTCCAGGGCATGTCCGGGAAGATGGCCTTGGCCGTGAAGGCGAAGGCACCCACCAGGGCCGCGATCAGCAGCACCCAGCTCAGCGCGCTGCTGAGCAGCGGCGAAAGCACCGCCGACCACAGCGCCGTGGCCGCCGCGGTGATGCCGTAGCCCGCCGCCCAGAAGGGCAGCACAAACACCAGACGCACGCCGATGGGGAGCGCCAGAATCCATTCCCTCATCCGGGCGCGAAGGCCGGGCGCCGCGGTTTCGCTCTCTTCGGTTTCCGTCTCGTCGGGATTGGTTCCGTCGTCCCCGCTGCCGCCGTCGTCCAGGGTCTCCACGATGGGCGTGGCCACATCGTTCTGCAGCAGGTCGGCAGGGTCCGTAAACAGGGTGCCGGTCACCACGCTGGCCGAAGCCGCCACCGCCACCGCGGCAGCCGCCGCGCGCTTGCGCGTGCTTTTTTCTTTTTCATCCGCCATGGGCTCACCTCCGCATGCAGCCGGGTTTTTGTCTGTATGGTATGACGCTATTATACTACGTTCTGTTCCGCTTTTGCAACTGCAGCGGGGATTTTTGGTCCTTCTGTCGGAAAACTTGACGGAAATTACTTGACATCATTTTTAAATCCAGTTAGAATAAACTGATTGATATTTTAACGGTATGTGGAGATGCCGTCTAAATATTAGATTCTTTTCCAACGGGTTCGCTTGATGGCCCGTGTTTTACGAAACGGAATGAACATTTGAAAGGGAGGTAACAGACAGAACATGCCAAGTACCATCATTTGGGTGGTTGCTTTGATCGTTGCTATCGTCGTCGGCTTTGCCCTCGGCGTTGCTTATCGGAAAAAGGTCGCGGAGGCTGAGATCGCCGGCGCCGAGGAAGAGGCCAAGCGCATCGTCAACGACGCCATCAAGAGCGCCGAGGCGAAAAAGCGTGAGGCGCTGGTAGAGGCCAAGGAGGAAATCCACCGCAACCGCACCGAGTTTGAAAAGGAGGAGAAGTCCCGCCGCGCCGAGCTCCAGAAGCAGGAGCGCAGACTCCAGCAGAAGGAAGAGTCTCTGGACCGCAAGACCGACGCGCTGGACCGCAAGACCGACTCTCTCAACGCCAAGCTGGCCAATGTGGAGGCCCAGCAGGCGGAGATCAAAGCAATCAAACGCACGCAGCAGGAACGTCTGGAGCAGATTTCCGGCTACACCATCGAAGAGGCCAAGGCCTACCTGATCGAGAGCCTGGAGGCTGAGGTCACCCACGAGAAGGCCGCCAAGATCAAGGAGATCGAAGCCCAGTACAAGGACGAGGCCGACGCCCTGGCCCGGGAGATCATCGGTACCGCCATCCAGCGCTGCGCCGCCGACCACGCCAGCGAGATCACCGTCTCCGTCGTCCCCCTCCCCAACGACGAGATGAAGGGCCG
>CAMHRJ010000177.1 GCA_946187475.1 uncultured Clostridia bacterium
TCCCGGTCTGCGTCCCGCCGTCTGCGCGAACCTGCCCTACAACGTCACGAGCCCGCTGCTGACAGCCTTTCTGGAGGCCGGCTGCTTCGATACCGTGACCGTCATGGTCCAGCGGGAAGTGGCCCGCCGCCTCTGCGCCAAACCGGGCACCGGGGACTACGGCGCCTTCACGGTCTTTACCCAGTGGCACGCGGAGCCGGAGATCCTCTTCGACGTCCCGCCCGGCTGCTTCCTGCCGTCACCCAAGGTCACCAGCAGCGTGGTGCATCTGAAGGTGCGTCAGACGCCGCCCGTGCAGGTGCAGAGCGAGAAGCGCTTCTTCCAGGTGGTGCGCGCGGCCTTCAACCAGCGGCGCAAGACCCTGGTGAACGCCCTCTCTGCGGGCATGAACGACGTGACCAAGGAGCAGGCCGCCGCGGCCATCGCTGCCTGCGGACTGGATGAGCGCATCCGGGGCGAAGCATTGAGCATCGCGCAGTTTGCCGCCGTTGCGGACGCGCTGACTTAATCAGAATACCAAGACTCTGCCGAGATCGGCAGAGCCTTTTCATGTGACAAAAATCATCTTGTAAAAGAATATTGTAAAATATACTTGACAAAGTGAAAAACATATGATATATTCACCTCAGAAGACAACCAAAGGAGGTTTTCTTATGAATTCGGAGTATAATCTGGGTGTCCTGGTGGGCATCGTGGTCGGTATCATTGTGGTTGCGGCGTGCCTCTGGTGGAACAAAAAGCAGAACGGTACCCGCGCGGAGTTTGACGAGCGCCAGCGGCTGATCCGCGGCGAGATCTTCCAGCACGCGTTCTTCGCCGTAACTGCCTGGAACCTGCTGTACTGGGCCATTGGCACGGTGGTGAACCATCCTTTCATGGTGGACGGACTCAGCGGTCTCGTGGGGCTCTTTGTGGGCGTGGCGGTTATCGGTGTGGAATCCATTCTGCGGGATGCTTTCTTCTCCGCCAGCAGCCGTCCCAAATCCTATGTGTTCCTCTACATCGCAGTGCTCCTGAGCCAGATCCCCAGCACAGTGATCAACTGGCCGGAGATGGTGCAGGGCGGCGTCCTCACCTACAAGGCCATGCCTCTGGTCAGTGCGGTGACTTTCCTGCTGATCCTGCTGGCCCTGGTGGTGAAGCTGACCCGCCGGGAACCGGAAGAGGACTGAGCCATGAAGAATCTGAAGCTGAAATCCGCCCGGGCGGCGAAGGACCTGTCCCAGCAGGAGCTGGCCGATCTGGTGGGCGTCTCCCGCCAGACCATCAGCTCCATCGAAAAAGGGGACTATAACCCCACCATCCGCCTCTGCGTCGCCATCTGCAAGGCACTGGACCGGACTTTGGACGAACTGTTTTGGGAATAATCTGAAAAAACACGGCATTTGCCGTGTTTTTTCATTAGAATCTTTCATTATTTTCATGCCCACATTCCAGAATTTGTGATAGAATAAGGAAAAAACACGAAGGACTTGACGGATTCATGCATCAGAAACAGGAAATCGATATGCTCCACGGCCCGCTGCCGGGGAAGATTCTGCGCTTTGCATTGCCCCTTGCGGTGACGGGCATTCTGCAGCAGCTGTTCAACGCCGCCGACGTTGCGGTGGTGGGCCGCTTCTGTGATAACAACGCCATGGCCGCCGTGGGCAGCAACGGCGCCATCGTGGGTCTGATGGTGAACCTGTTCGTGGGCGTGTCCCTGGGCGCCAATGTGGTCATCGCTCAGTACACCGGGCAGGGGAAAAAGGACCAGGTCTCCAAGACCGTCCACAGCTCCATCCTCATCGCCCTGGTCTGCGGCCTGCTGCTCACAGCGCTGGGCGAGATTTTTGCCCCGCTGATCCTCCAGGGCATGTCCGTGCCGCCGGAGGTGCTGCCCCTGTCGGTGCTGTACCTGCGCATCTACATGGCCGGCATGCCGGTGATTTTGCTCTATAACTTCCTCTCCGCCATTTTCCGCAGCCAGGGCGATACCCGCACCCCGCTGATCTGCCTGACCATCTCCGGTGTGGTGAACGTGGGGCTGAACCTCCTGTTCGTGGTGGGCTTCGGCCGCAGCGTGGACGGCGTGGCCATCGCCACGGTGGCCTCCAACGCTTTGAGCTCGCTGCTGCTGTTTGTCACCTTGCTGCGCAGCGACGGCGCCGTGAAGCTTCATTGGAACCGCTTCCGCCCGGACTGGCGCATCATCGGCCGGGTGTTTCGCATCGGCGTTCCCGCCGGTGTCCAGGGCATGGTGTTCTCCATGGCCAATATCGTGGTCCAGAGCGCCATCAACAGCCTGGGCGCCACGGTCATGGCGGCCTCCAGCGCGGCTTTCAACGTGGAGATCTTCGCCTTCTTCATCATCAACGCCTTCGGCCAGGCCTGCACCACCTTCACCGGCCAGAACTACGGCGCCGGCCAGATCGACCGCTGCCGCCAGACCCTCCGCAGCTGCATCCTTATGGGCTTCGCGGGCACGGTGCTGGTCTCCGGACTGATTCTGCTCTTTGCCGACCCGATCCTGGCGATCTTCAACAAGGACCCGGAGGTCATTGCCGTGGGCCGGCTGCGCCTGTTTGTGATTTTGCTGGGTGAGCCCCTGAGCCTCATCATGGAGACCCTCTCCGGCAGCCTGCGCGGCTTCGGCAAGTCCACACCGCCGGCGGTGCTGACGCTGGTGGGCGTCGTGGGTGTGCGTCTCACGTGGATCTTCCTCTATTTCCCGCTCCATCCCACCTACGGAACCATCATCGCCTGCTTCCCCCTGAGCTGGGCGGTCACGGCGGCGGCCATCGCGGTCTACTATTTCCGCTTCCGCAGCCGGCAGGACCTGACGCTCCAAACCGCATAAACAGTCACAGGCAGACCAAAACGGTCTGCCTGGTTTCGTTTCATGGGAATTCAAATTGGGAGTTTAGCGGGATGTTGGCTGTTGCACCGCACCACTTGGCTCTCCCTCCGGGAGAGCTGTCATGCCGCGTTGCGGCATGACTGAGAGGGCGGACTACGAATGCAGAAAACTCAGTGCGTCACGAATGTCAACAGGCCCTCTCAGTCACGGCTATTGCCCGCCGTGCCAGCTCTCCCGGAGGGAGAGCCATATTGGATTGACAGTTGTTTCATCCCCACGATAAATTCCAATTTGCAGATATACGCTTGCAGTTGACATCCCCCGAATTTGTGCTAAACTAAATCCATTCAACCAACCAAAAAGGGAGGAATTACCATGCAGCATCCCTTCTCCCGCACAGAGCTGCTGCTGGGCGCCGAGGCCATGGAGCGGCTCTATGCCGCCCGGGTGGCGGTGTTCGGTCTGGGCGGCGTTGGCGGCATGGCGGCGGAGGCCCTCTGCCGCAGCGGCGTGGGCGCCCTGGACCTCATCGACAAGGACTGCGTGTCGCTTACGAACCTGAACCGCCAGGTCTTTGCCACCCGGGACACCGTGGGCCGCCCCAAGGTGGAGGCCGCCCGGGACCGGCTGCTCGCTATCAACCCGGACGTGAAGCTGACGCTCTGGCAGTGCTTCTACCTGCCGGAGACGGCGGCGCAGTTTGATTTCACGCAATATGACTATATCATCGACGCCATCGACACCGTCACCGGCAAGCTGCAGCTGGCCGCCGAGGCACACCGCTGCGGCACGCCCATCATCAGCAGCATGGGCACTGGCAACAAGCTGGACCCCACGGCCTTTCGCGTGGCGGACATCACCGAGACCCGCATCTGCCCGCTGTCCCGGGTCATGCGCAAGGAACTGCGCAAGCGGGGCATCGAGCACCTGAAGGTGGTCTATTCGGAGGAGGTCGCCATGACTCCCGCCGAGAGCGAAGAAGTCCCAGACCAGGGCCGCCGCTCCATCCCGGGCAGCACCGCTTTCGTGCCGCCCACCGTGGGCCTGATCCTGGCCGGCGAGGTGGTCAAGGACCTTGCGGGGGTGCAGCCATGAGCCGGGAACTGGAACGCTGGCAGCTCATCGAGCGGAGCATCATCAAAAAATACCACAAGCAGCTCTGGACGCCCTTCATCGCTGCCATGAAGCGCTATGAGCTGGTGCAGGCCGGGGACAAAATCGCTGTGTGTATCTCCGGCGGCAAGGACTCCATGCTGCTGGCAAAGCTTCTGCAGCAGCTGCAAAAGCACAGCGACGTGCCCTTCGAGCTGGAATTCCTCGTGATGGATCCGGGCTACGCCCCGGCCAACCGACAGCGCATCGAAGAGAATCTGGAGCTGCTGCGCATTCCGGCGGAGATCTTCGAGTCGGACATCTTCGCCGCGGCCGACAGTACGGAGAAAAACCCCTGCTACCTCTGCGCCCGGATGCGCCGGGGGGCCCTCTATGCCGAGGCCCAGCGCCGGGGCTGCAACAAGATCGCCCTGGGCCACCACCGCAACGACGTCATCGAGACCACGGTCATGGCCATGTTCTATGGCGCCCAGCTCCAGGGCATGATGCCCAAGCTCCACAGCCTGAACTTCCCGGGCATGGAGCTCATTCGTCCCATGTACTGCATCCGGGAGGACGATGTCATCGCCTGGGCCCGGTATAATGACCTGCAGTTTATCCAGTGCGCCTGCCGCTTCACGGAGCGCACCGCCGCCCAGGACAAGGAGAGCCAGTCCAAGCGCCGGGAGATCAAGAACCTCATCCGGGAGCTGAGTAAAACCAACCCGGACCTGGAAAACAGCATCTTCCATAGTCTCCACGCCGTGAATCTGGACACCTTCCCGGAATTCAAGACCGGCGGCGAATACCACAGCTTTCTGGAGACCTACGACTGAGAGCCCTTGTAATCCCCGCGAGATCATGCTATAATGGATGCACAAATGTATCTCAACTGCGGACAGGAGGGCGCGCTATGGCGGGCAAACAGCCGAAATACTATCTGGTGGAGGCCGACGTGCTTCCGGAGATCTTCGTGAAGGTGGTCCAGGCCAAGGAGCTGCTGGAGACCGGCGAGGTGCGCACCGTGGCCCAGGCGGTGGATCGGGTGAACATCAGCCGCAGCGCCTTCTATAAATACAAGGACGCGGTCAGCGCCTTTCAGGACATGAACCGCAGCGCGCTGGTGAATTTCAGCATGGAGCTCCGGGACCAGCAGGGCGTTTTGTCCTCGGTGCTGGCGATCTTTGCC
>CAMHRJ010000178.1 GCA_946187475.1 uncultured Clostridia bacterium
TTCCTCCGGCAGGTCCGGTTCCGCCATGCGGGCCGCCACGGACGCGGAGATCGCCTCCACCAGCGCCGGGTCCAGTCCGGCCTTCTTGCCGGCCTTCTGGAGCTCGGTCTGCTCGGGCTCGGCCTCGCCTTCGGCAGGTGCGGCTTCCGCAGCAGGCGCTTCGCCCTCCGGCACAGCCGGGATCTCCCCTTCCGGGGCGGGCTCTGCAGCCGCTTTGGCGGCTTCCTCCGCTGCTCTTTCGGCTTCGAGACGTTCCCGCTCGGCGCGTTCCGCCTCCTCTGCCGCCAGTCGCTCCGCCTCCAGGCGGGCGGCCTCTTCCGCCGCGGCCTTCTCGGCTGCCAGCCGCTCGGCCTTTTCCTTTGCCGCCTTCTCGGTGAGGATGTCCAGGAGCATCCGCTCCACCTCCGTCAACTCCTGACGGGGTTTTTCAAACATCTCCCGGGCGGCGGGAATGTTCGTGTGCAGAATCTCCCGGTAATCCGTCAGCGCCTCGCCCAAAGCGGCGGGGGACTCATACCGGTCGTCGGCACGGAACTGAAGTGATTTTTCAATGATGCGCGCCAGGTGCTTGCCGGCGGTCTTGGGCATGTCCGGCAGTTCGCCGTTCATGCGCTGCCGCAGCGCCTCGTCCCGATCTGCGTCGGAGGCGTCCGGCGGACAGAAGGGCATTTGCCCGCCCGTTACGCCGGCATAGAGCAGCATGCCGATGGAATAGACGTCCGCCGCCGGTGTGAGCGTCCCGTTCCAGAAGACCTCCGGAGCCATATACTCCAGCTCGGCCGGCGTCCATTCGCCGGCGGCCTCCCGCTTGGCGCCCTCCCCCAGGTCCACCTGATCCGGAGCCTCGTAGAAGATGTTCTCCGGCCGGATGCCGCCGTGGTAGGAGCCGCGTTCGGTCAGCTTCGCACACAGCGCCGCGCCCAGCGCTGCCAGGGTGTCGCGGTCCAGCTCATACAATCGCCGGCCGAGAACACTTGCGTTTTGTTCCATACTGCGTTCCTTTCCGTGATCTGACTCCCTCGGCAAAAACGCCGAAAGAGTTACAGGATTCTATCAATTCATTTCATTTTAACATAGATAATCCCGCAAGTCAATTTCCTTTTTCACGGATTTCTTTTTCTTTTTTCGGGAAAACACTACAAAATTATTTCCGTCCCAGATTCCCGAACCAGGAGAAGGTCATGGGCCAGATGCCGGCGGCGAAGAAGGTCATGAGACCGTAGCGCAGGCAGGTGACGGCATAGCTGCCGCCCAGGATCATCTTGACCCCGGCGCGGATGGCGATGAGGCTGGCGAGGCCGATGACGGTCTTGAGGATCTGGGCCCACCAGACGGCCTTGGTGTCAAACTGCACATACTTCTGGTCGATGGCATAGCCGGCGCAGAAGCCGATGAGCGCGCCCATCAGCAGCCAGGCATTTTTCTGACCCTCGGCCAGATTCGCCGGGTCCACATCCGCCGGGAACTGCCAGAGCTGGGCATAGAGCAGATACAGCACATCCAGCACCACCATGATGCCCAGGATCCAGTACATGCGGTTGGGGTGCGCATCCAGATCCCGGAACACGGGATAGAGCACGATCACCAGGATCAGGCCCGCGATGAAGCTGACGCCCACGTCCAGAGGCGTATGGACGCCCAGATACATGCGGGAGAAGGCCGTGAGCACGATGAGCACTGCGCAGATGATCTTCAGCCAGGCCTTCTTCGTCCAGGCAAAGCCCGCGCCGAAGCTGGCAAACACGTTCTGGGTGTGGCCGCTGGGGAAGGAGTATCCGGTTGCCTCCGCCCGGGCAGACTCCACGATGGTGAAGTTCGGATCCTTGACCCATGGCCGGGGGATGCGGAAGGCCAGCTTGAGAAACTGGTTGATGACCGTGCCGGTGAAGCCCACCGTGAGCATATAACAGCCGCAGGCCTTGCTGACACACCAGAACACGATGATGGCGAGGGCCATGAAGACGATCTCGCCTCCGCAGTTCGTGATGAGGGCCATGATGGAATCCAGCCAGGGCATGCGGATGCTTTCCAGCGCATATAACAGCTGCATATTTCTTTCCTCCGTTCTTGCAAGTGTCACCATTATAGCAAATCTGGTGCAAAGATACAATTCTTTCATTGACGGCTTTGGACAAAAATGTTAAAATACTTAAAAATTTAAAAGGGGGTTTTTCTATGGATCTGGAAAAAACCATTCGCGCCCTCAAGGGCAGAGGATTTGAAGTTTCCCACTTCGCCACCAAGGAAGAAGCCGCCGACTATCTGGCCGCCTCCATCCACGACACCACCGTGGGCATGGGCGGCAGCAAGACCCTGGATGAGCTGGGCATCTATGACCGGCTGACCGAGAACAACACCGTCTTCTGGCACTGGCGGGAGCCCGGCATCCCCACCCTGGACAAGGCCCTCACCGCCCAGACCTATCTGAGCAGCGCCAACGCCATCACCGAGCAGGGCGAGATCATCAACATCGATGGCCGCGGCAACCGTCTGGCCGCCATGGTCTACGGCCCGGAGAAGAACGTCTACATCGTGGCCGGCACCAATAAGATCGCCGAGGATTTCGATTCCGGTCTCTTCCGTGCCCGGAACACCGCCGCCGTGCAGAACATGGCCCGCTTCCCCAACGGCCAACCCTGCCAGGGCCCCCGGGGCGGAAAATGTTTTGACTGCCGCAGCCCCGGACGCGGCTGCAACGCCCTGCTGGTGCTGTGGGGCAAGATGTTCGACATGGCAAAGCTCGAGGTCGTTCTGATCGACGAGGAACTGGGTCTCTGAGGCGCTCCAATGAAAAGCCAGCTTTTCATTGGAAAGAGATTGCACTGCGAAAAGAATTTTTGGCGCAAGTGCGACTTGCGAAAGAAAAATTCTTTTCTCCGTGAGCGGTATTTTGCGCCCCGAAACAAGTTCCGGGGGCAAAATGATTTGATTCTGTTTCGCGGCACCCGAGCCGCGAAACTCTGTGAGGCTTGATCAAACGTTCGTGAAAGAAGGATTCCCATGAAGGTATTCAAACGCATCAAATGGGCCTATGTGCTGGTGAGCGTCTTTTTCATCGTGATCGGTGTGCTGCTGATTTTGAATCCGGAGACCTCCATGATGATGCTCTGCCGGGTGCTGGGCATCGGCGCCATCGTGTTCGGCATTGTGCGCGTCATCGGCTATTTCCTCCGGGAGCTGGACGGTGTCGCTCTGCGGTATGACTTTGCCTCCGGCGTGTTTGCCGTCATCGCCGGCGCCATGGTCATCTGGCGCGCCGCCGAGGTGGCCAACATCATGGCCGTGGTCATCGGCCTGTTCATTCTGGTGGACTGCGTCTTCAAGCTCCAGGTGGCCCTGGACTCCAAGCGCATGGGCGCCAGCAGCTGGTGGGTGACGCTGCTGTTCACCTGCATCTGCATGGTGCTGGGCTGCCTGCTGATCTTCGATACCTTCAAGGGCCAGCAGGTGATCTCCATCATGATGGGCGTGAGCCTGGTGGCCGACGGTCTGCAGAACCTCTGCACCGTGATCTACGCCGCCATCTTCGTGAAGGAGGTCAAGACTGCCGTCCACAACGCGGTGGACGAGATGACCGCCATCGAGACCACCGGCGAGGTCGTCACCGACGACACGCCGCCTGTGACCGCCGTGCCGGAGGACTTCGTCATCCCCGCCGCAGACATCACACCGCCCGAGACCCCGGACCCCACCGAGCCGCCTGCCGGCCCGGACGCGCCATAACTGGAAGGGAGAACCATGCTCAAGGACAATTTTACCGAAGTATATGACAAATTCGAGCTGGAATTCTTCCGCCGGCTGTTCTCCCTGGTGCGGGAGCGGGAGGGTTCCCTCTCGGCCATGGAGGCCTTCTCCGTGGAGATCATCCACCAGATGAAGGAGCCCACCATCAGCCAGTTCGCGGACTTTCTCGGCATCTCCCAGTCCAACGCCACCTACAAGGTCAACAGCCTCATCAAAAAGGGCTATATCATCAAGGAGAATTCCGATGTGGACCGCCGGGAGTATCATCTGCGGCTGTCGGAGAAATACTATCAGTACAGCGGCCTCATGCGGGGCTATGTGGACACGGTCATGGAGCGCATGGAGCAGCGCTTCCCGCCCGAGGCGCTGGAGACGCTCACGGAGATGCTGAAGATCATGTCCGACGAGCTCATGCCCGAAGCAACCGTACAGTAAAGCAGACAATACCGGGAGCGCAGACTCCCGGTATTGCGGTCAAAGGAGAAAAAAGAATGAAAATTGCCATCATCACCGGCGCCTCCTCCGGCATGGGCCGGGAGTTTGTCTACGCCCTGGACCGGGACGAGGAATTCGACGAGCTGTGGGTCATTGCCCGACGGGAGCAGCGGCTCCGGGAATTGCAGGAAAAGGTGCGCTCCAGGGTGCGGGTGCTGCCCCTGGATCTGCTGGAAAAGCAGAGCTTCGAGACCATCCGCGCCCTGCTGGCAGCAGAGCAGCCGGAGGTGGCCGTGCTGGTGAACGCCGCGGGGTTCGGCATCTTCGGCCCCTTCGCGGAGCGCAGCATGGAGCGGCAGCTGGACATCATCGACCTGAATGACCGGGCTCTCACCGCCATGTGCCATCTGGCCCTCCCCTATCTCACCGAGGGCAGCCGAATCTACAACATGGGCAGCATGTCCTCCTGGCAGCCGGTGCCCTATATCAACGTCTACGGCGCCTCCAAGGCCTATGTACTGAGCTTCAGCCGGGCCCTGGGCGTGGAGCTGCGGCCCCGGGGTGTGAAGGTGATGGCGGTCTGCCCGGGGTGGATCACCACGGAGTTTTTCGACCACGCCGTCACTGATGACACCGTCTGCTATTATAACCGCTTCTATCCCCCGGAGCAGGTCATCCGCAAGGCCATCCGGGACATGAAAAAGGGCAAAACCGTCTCCGTTCTGGGCTTCCCGGAGCGGATGCAGGCAAGGCTGGTGAAGCTCCTGCCGGTGAAGCTGGTCATGGACACCTGGTGCAAACAGCAGAAACAGCCGAGAGAATGACGCTGCAGGGGACGGTATCCTCGACGTCACGTCTGAAAAGACCATAGCAAGAACAAGGCGGAGCCGGTTTCGGCTCCGCCTTTCTGTTTTACTGCAGC
>CAMHRJ010000179.1 GCA_946187475.1 uncultured Clostridia bacterium
AAGAGGTTTTTTCTCCAAATTGTTGCTTAAATGTAAAATTTTAAGCAACAATTTGGATGATTATTACTTTTTAGTTTTTATTCATCATATAGAGCCAGGAATTCCTCCAGGCAGAGGCCGTGCTCCATGATATAGGCGGCGGCTTCCTCGCCCACATAGCGGAAGTGCCAGGGCTCGTAGATGACGCCGGTGATGTCCTCCTTGTCCGCGGGATAGCGGAGGATGAAGCCATACTCGGCACAATGGGCCAGCAGCCACTGGAAGGTCTCGGTGTTCTCCAGGTCCTGGGTCAGGACGCTGTAGTTGCCGTCGGTGATATCCGCGCAGAGGCCCAGCTGATGCTCGCTGGTGCCGGCGGGAAGGACGATGGTGGCAGCGCGCTCGGCGTCGCCGCCCAGCTCCTGCACCTTTTGATTGAAGATGTAATTCTGCTCGTCATAGGAACGGTAGGTGGACTGCATGACCACGGTCAGGCCCTGGGCCCGGCCGGCTTCCACGAAGTTCATCAGCGAAACCGCAGCGCGGCTGTCGAACGCGTTGTACCACTCCAGCTCCGTGAGCTCCGGCGGAGCGTAGTCCCCGATGGGATTGGAGGCGCTGGCCAGCTTATACTGCCAGCTGCTCAGGTCGATGCGGGGCAGGCCCTTGGGATTCGGCGTGACCTCCGGCGTCTGGGCGATGGAGGGATTGGTGGGGTCCGGCGTGCGAATCACCGTGGAGGCCAGCATGTCGAAGGAGGGCGCCGGTGAGGCCGAGGGAGAGAGATTGGCGGCGTAGATCACCTTGACGCGCACCAGCAGGACCAGCGTCAGCACCACGGCCAGAAGGGCGCACAGCACACCCTGCATCACTTTTTTGGAGCTTACCATATCGTTCATTCCAATCGTCGGCTTACTTCGTGAAAAAATAATCGAATGGTTTCCATAAAACCGTTACCATAACGTCATTATCCTACCACTATTTTTGTGAAAGGTCAATCCTTTTTTTCGCGTTTACTTGACATAATTGATTGAAAAGTCTAAGATAACTACAACAACTGCAGTCAGATTTTTACAAGGGGTACGACCCCTTGTGGTTTTTCGCCAAAAAATATTTTTTTGAACATTGGAGCATAATTCTGTTTATGAAAAGAGACTTTCATCAAAACGCGGTCCGGGTCTTTCTGACCTACTATAAGCCCCACTGGAAGCTGCTGGCCATCGACATCGTGTGTGTGGTGTTCGCCGCATTCGCCAGCCTCCTGTTCCCCATCGCCTCCCGCAGCGCCATGCGGGAGCTGCTGCCGGCCCAGAAGTACGGCGCCTTCTTCGCCGTGATGGCCATTCTCTTCGGCGCCTATCTGATCAAGGCCCTGATGAGCTATTGCATGACCGTCATCGGCCACCGCTGCGGCATGTATATGGAGGCGGACATGCGGGAAGACCTCTTCGGCCATCTGCAGGAGATGAGCTTCTCCTTTTTTGACCACAACCGCACCGGCGAGCTCATGAGCCGCATGACCTCCGATCTCTTTTCCATCACGGAGGTGGCCCACCACGGGCCGGAGAACGTGATCACGGCGCTGATCACCCTGGTGGGTTCCGTTCTGATTCTGGTGCGCATCCGCTGGGAGATCGCACTGGTGCTGTTCATCCTGGTACCCCTGAGCGTTTGGCTGACGCTGACCCAGCGCAGACGCATGAGCCGCACGAACATCGGCGTGAAGAAGCAGCAGGCGGAGATCAACGCTGTCATCGAGTCCGGCATCTCCGGCGTGCGCACGGCCAGAGCCTTCGCCAACGAGGATATGGAAAACGCCAAGTTCCGGGCCAGCAACGAGCGCTACAAGGGCTCCAAGCGGGAGTGGTACCGGGCCATGGGCACCTTCATGAGCGGCATGGAGTTCACCATGTCCGCCCTGCAGGTGGTGGTCATCGCTCTGGGCGGCTATTTCATCATGAAGGGCAAGATGGATTACATCGATCTGATCACCTTCTCCCTCTATGTCACCAGCTTCGTGACGCCCATCCGCACCGTGGTGGTCTTCATGGAGACCTTCACCGACGGCATGGCGGGCTTCCAGCGGTTTCTGGAGCTCATGCGCACGGAGAGTCCCATTCAGGACGCACCCGACGCCGTGGAGCTCACGGAGGTGCGAGGCGCCGTGGAGTTCCGGGACGTGTCCTTCCACTATGACAACGGCAAGCCTGTGCTGGAGCACGTGAATCTGGCCATTGAGCCGGGCAAGACCCTGGCGGTGGTGGGCCCCTCCGGCGGCGGGAAAACCACGCTCTGCCAACTGTTGCCGCGGTTCTATGACGTGACCGGCGGCGCTGTGCGGGTGGACGGAATCGACGTGCGGAGAATCACCCAGCGGAGCCTGCACCGGGCCATCGGCGTGCTGCAGCAGGACGTGTTCATCTTCGCGGACACCATCCGGGAGAACATCCGCTACGGCCGGCCGGACGCCACCGATGAGGAGATCGTCGAGGCAGCCAGGCGGGCGGAGATCCACGAGGACATCCTCGCCATGCCCGACGGCTACGACACCTTCGTGGGTGAGCGGGGCGTGATGCTCTCCGGCGGTCAGAAGCAGCGCATCAGCATCGCCCGGGTGTTCCTGAAGAATCCGCCGGTGCTGATTCTGGATGAGGCCACCAGCGCCCTGGACTCCGTCACGGAGCAGCGCATCCAGGCCTCCCTGGACCAACTGGCCGTGGGCCGCACCACGCTGATCATCGCCCACCGGCTCTCCACCGTGCGCAGCGCCGACCGGGTGGCCGTGGTGGACGACACCCGCATCGCCGAGCAGGGCACCCAGGCGGAACTGCTGGAAAAAGACGGCCTCTACGCCGCACTCCTCCGGGCCCAGCAGCTGCCGACGCAGGAAGGGTGAATTGATATTTAACCGGATTAAGAGTGGAGAGTTGAGCGTGAAGAGTGAAGATATGGTGTCGCTCCGCGACCCATTGAAAACGCATTATCTTTCAGTTTGCGTATCTCCACTCTCCACTCTTCACTCTTCACTCTCGTTCTTGTTGAATTCAAATAAGAATCCCCCGGCAAGGAGCCGGGGGATTCTTGACAGCAAAAACGTTATTCTCTATAATACGTTACAGTCAAATTCCATTGAGGTGAAAACGATATGTCTCTGAATCCAAACAAGAAAACCATCGGCGTCATCGCCGCCATGGCCTCCGAAATCGACGCGCTGAAGGCCGCCCTGCCCGGCGCGGAGGAGGAAGTCATCAGCGGTGTGACCTATGTATACGGTGAGCTGGAGGGCTGCAATCTGGTGCTGGCCCAGTGCGGCATCGGCAAGGTGTTCGCCGCCATGTGCGCCCAGACCATGATTCTGCGCTTCCATCCGGACCAGCTGCTGAACATCGGCGTGGGCGGCTCTCTGACGCCAAAGCTGAACATCGCGGACGTGGGCGTGGCCTCCGCCGTGGTACAGCACGATATGGACACCACCTCTCTGGGCGACCAGCCGGGAATGGTCTCCGGCATCAGCGTGGTGGAGTTTCCCTGCGACCCTGCCATCGTATCGGACCTCTGCGGCCGCGCGAAAGCCCTGGGCATCCACTGTGAGACCGGCGTCATCGCCTCCGGCGATCAGTTCATCTGCGACGCGGACGTGAAAAAGCGCATCATCGACACCTTCGGCGCCATGGTCTGTGAGATGGAAGGCGGTGCCGTCGGACATGTTTGTTATGTAAACCAAGTGCCCTTCGCCATCCTCCGCGCCGTCAGCGACAACGGCGACGAAAACGCCCACCGCTCCTATTCTGACGCCCTGGAGCGGGCCTCCGCCGTGGCGACAGATATTGCGAAAAAGTACCTTGGCATGTAATCTGATTCGGTTTACATAAAAACGCCCCGGCTGGAATCCAGCCGGGGCGTTTTTCGATGAGAGGAGATGCAAATTGATATTTGTAGGGGCGATTCACGAATCGCCCGTTGTGAAATCCTACCGCGCACCGGAATCGAACTTGTAGGGGAGGGGCTGACTGAAAATCTTGCAAACTTGTTTGCTTAGATTTTCGTCCGTCATCGTGTCCCCTCCCGTTAACACAGGCATTCGTCGGCGGGAGGGGCAAGCCCCTCCCCTACGAGCACCATCAAAGTGCGGTATAATCCATCTCCCCGATAGATTCAAACTTGATATCCAAAAAAGAAGCCTGCGGCTGCAGGCTTCTTTTTTTATGGATTAATGGTGGTCGCCGTGGAGCGGATAGTGGATGTGCAGCAGCTCGTGAGCGCGGCCCTTCATCAGTTCGTCGTAGACGTACTGCAGGTCGGGGTTCTGCTGCGGGATTTTCAGCTCCAGACGGTCGTCTTCCTTGAAGATGGCGGTGAAACGCTCTCTCTTGCGGGCGTTGGAGGCCGGGGGCTGTCCGCCGCCGCCGATGCAGCCGTTGGGGCAGGCCATGACCTCGATGAAGTCAAAATACTCTTCCCCGCTCTCCACCTTGGCGATGAGCTTGTCGGCATTGCCCAGACCGTTGGCCACGGCGATGCGCAGCTTCAGATCGCCGGCAGAGACCTCAAAGGCCTTGATGCCTTCCAGGCCGCGGACGCCGCACTCGGCGATGGTCTGCAGGGTTCCGGGAGAGGCGTCGTCCAGGACGCGGCGGATGACCGCCTCGGTGACGCCGCCGGTGACGCCGAAGATGACGCCGGCGCCGGTGTACTTGCCCAGAGGCGAATCAGGCTCAGACTCGGGCAGTGCCGCGAAGTTGAGGCCGGCCTCCTTGATCATGCGGTTCAGCTCCTGTGTGGTGATGACCAGGTCGATGAGACGCTTGCCGTCCTTCTCCAGCTCGGGGCGCTGGGCCTCGAACTTCTTGGCGGAGCAGGGCATGATGGCCACGGAATAGACGTCCTCGTCCTTGAACTGCTGGCGGATCAGGGCGCCGAACATCTCCATGGGGCTGCCGGCGGTGGAAACCTGGGGCATCAGATGGGGATGCTGGTGCTCCACGTGCTGGATCCAGCCGGGGCAGCAGGAGGTGAACATGGGCAGCTTGTCGCCGTTCTTGACCTTTTCGAAGAACTCCGCGCTCTCCTCCATGATGGTCAGGTCGGCGGTGAGGTTCGTGTCGTA
>CAMHRJ010000180.1 GCA_946187475.1 uncultured Clostridia bacterium
CAGCGCGGTGCTGGGTCTCGCCGCCGTGACGCTGACCACCAGCGGCATCGTGCGCATCCTGCTGCTCCTGCTGGCGCTGACCATCGGCGTGGCCATCTGGGCGTACATCAATCGGATGGTGCACCACACCCACGAGATCAAGGAGCAGGAAGCTGAGAAAACCGACAAAGGAGATTCTGCAGATGAATAACGCACCCCTGCGTGTGCTCTCCGTGTTCGGCACCCGGCCGGAGGCCATCAAAATGGCGCCGCTGGTGCTGGAGCTGAAAAAGCACCCGGAAATCGAAAGTCTGGTCTGCATCACCGCCCAGCATCGGGAGATGCTGGACAGCGTCATGGAACAGTTCGGCATCACCGCCGACCGGGATTTGGATATCATGTCCCGGGGACAGGATCTCACGGACATCACCATGCGCGTGCTGGAGGGCATGCGCGAGGTGCTCCGGGAGCTGAAGCCCGATCTGGTGCTGGTCCATGGTGACACCACCACCACCTTCGCCGGTGCGCTGGCCGCTTTTTATGAGAAAATTCCCGTTGGACACGTGGAGGCCGGGCTTCGCACCTTCGACCGGTGGTCTCCCTTCCCGGAGGAGATGAACCGCTCTCTGGTGGGCCGCATCGCCACGCTGCACTTCTCACCCACCCGCACCAACGCCGCCAATCTGGAGCGCGAGGCCGTCACCGGTGATATTTTCATCACCGGCAACACCGTCATCGACGCCATGGCCTACACCGTCCGGGGCGACGGCTTCACCTCAAAAGAGCTGAACGCCATCGACTTTACCGGCAAGCGCCTCATTGCCCTCACCTGCCATCGGCGGGAGAATTACGGCAAGCCCATGGAGCAGATCTTCACCGCCGTGCGGACGCTGGCGGAGCGCAACCCCGACGTTCTGATCGTCTATCCCGTGCATCTGAGTCCTGTGGTGCGCGAAGCAGCCCAGAAATATCTGGGCGGCATGGAAAACATCCGGCTGATCGAGCCTCTGGACGCCGTGGACATGCACCGGCTCATGGCCAGAAGCTTTTTCGTCATGACCGACTCCGGCGGCATTCAGGAGGAAGCCCCCGCCCTGGGAAAGCCGGTTCTGGTGCTGCGGCGGGAGACGGAACGGCCCGAGGCCGTGGAGGCCGGCACCGTGAAGCTGGCCGGCACCGAGACGGAGCCCATTCTCACCTTGGCTCAGGAGCTGTTGGACAGCAAAGAAGCCTACGACCGGATGGCCCACGCCGTGAATCCCTATGGCGACGGCAAGGCTTGTCCGCGCATCGCTCAGGCGATTCTGCATCACTTCGGAAAAACCGACGAAGCGCCGGAGCCTTTCAATCCATAAAAAAACGCCCTGCTGCGGAAATCCGCAGCAGGGTTTTTCATAGCAGCAGCATGGCGCCCATGACGATGAGCAGTTCCCGCTCCCCGCTCTCCCGATAGAGAAGCCAGAGGATGGCCAGCAGCAGCAGGTCATCCTGCTCCATGCGCCGGGGGTCCAGCCGGTGCAGGAATCGGAACACATCCGGCTCCCGTCCGGGCCTCGGCGGTGGTGGAGTTGGAACGCAGGGCGGCGGAGGTGGCGGCGGCTTGGGCCGGTCGGGCAGCCGCTCCATGCGGCCGGTATTGCCGAAATAGCGGTTCATGGCTCCCCCTCCTGCTCCTTCAGCGCCTGCTCCGCCACCGCAGCAAGCCGGGCAATGCGCACGGCCCGGCTGAGCTTCTCCCGGCGTCCGGGCTTCAAAAAAGGCTCCATGGCGGTCAGGAGCCGCTGGGTGTCGCTGGGCGGGGCGTTGAGGCTTTTCAGCACACCCGAAAGCTCCGGCGGTGTCTCCCCGCCCCCGCCCATAAGGCTGCTGGCCATTTGGGTCAGTTCCTCCATCTGTTTGGGGTCACTGAGGATCGCGTTCAGGGTGTCCTGGAGCTCATCCATGGCCCATCGCGTCCTTCACCTGCCGGGCCAGCCGCCGGCCCGCCTCCGTCTGCAGCAGCTGCTGCACCGCGGCCTTCATATCCTCGGGGCTTCCGCCCTTGGGCAGCTGGGCCGCAAGCTTTGCCGCCTCCGGGGAATGGGCCAGATGCTGCACCGCGTCCAGCTTTCCCTGTTTCTTCAGGTCCTCCTGCAGCTTCGATAAATCCTCCATGGAACCGACCTCCCTTGACAATCCGGTCTGAAATCGCGTATAACTATATCATCACAACAGCGAACGCTGTGCAGCACAAAGCCATGCTTTGTGCTGGGCTATTTGCATTAAAAATGTAAATAGCGGATGATGACGTTACAACGTTGTATTCAAATTGCGTGTTTCTCGCGCAATTTGGCGGGCAGCTGCCCGCCTGCCTCCGCTTTGCGGAGGTGAATACTTCGTTATAGTCATATATATTCCGAATCACCCACGGAGGTGCATTTTCTATGAAAATCCTTGTCTTTTCCGATACTCACGGCCGCACCGGCGGCATGCTGCGGGCCATCGCGGCCCACAATCCGGACACGGTGCTCCATCTGGGCGACTGTGCCGAGGACTGCCGGAAGGTGGAGAAGGAATACCCCCTGCTGCCGATTTTGAAGGTCTGCGGCAACTGCGACGACTATCCCCATGAGCAGGAGACCCGGGAGGTCCGGCTGGGCGGCATGAAGCTCTACATGACCCACGGCCACCGGCACCGGGTCAAATGGGAGCTGGAGCCCCTGCTGCTGGCAGGCAAATGCGCCGAGGCGCAGATGGTGCTCTTCGGCCACACCCACCGGGCAGTCTGGGAGACCTTCGGCGGCATGTATGTCCTGAACCCCGGCACCGCCGGCATCGGACAGAACAAGACCTTCGCTCTTCTGGAGATCGAAAACGGCGACGTGACGCGCTGCGAGATTCTGCCGGTTCCGGAGAAGGAACCGAAAAAGGCATAACCTACTGCAATTGTTTGATCATCTCCCCTCTGAGACGGGAGATGATCTTTTTTTCCAAGCGGCTGATGTAGCTCTGGGAGATGCCCAGCCGGTCGGCCACCTGCTTCTGGGTGGCCTCCACCCCGCTGCCGATGCCGAAACGGAGGCAAATGATCTCCTGTTCCCGGGGCGTCAGGGTTTGGATGGCGCGGCGGAGCATGGCCCGGTCCGCGTCCTGTTCCAGGGGGCGGCTGACCTCGTCGGCGTCGGTGCCGAGGATGTCCGAGAGCAGCAGCTCGTTGCCGTCCCAGTCGGTGTTCAGAGGCTCGTCGAAGCTCACCTCTGAGCGTTCCCGGCCGATCTTGCGCAGGTGCATGAGAATCTCGTTTTCGATGCAGCGGGAGGCGTAGGTGGCCAGCTTGATCTTCTTCTCTGCGTCGAAGGTGCGGATGGCCTTGATGAGGCCGATGGTGCCGATGCTGATGAGGTCCTCGATGTTCACGCCGGTGTTTTCGAAGCGCTTGGCCAGAAAGACCACCAGTCGCAAATTATGCTCAATGAGCAGAGTGCGGGCCTCCTCGTTTCCTTCCGCCAGCGCAGCCAGGGCAGCCTGCTCCGCCTCGGCGGAGAGGGGCGGCGGCATGACGTCGCTGCCGCCGATGTAGTGCACCCCGGAAGGTGGAAAGAGACGACGCAGGAGCAGTCGGATAAAATGCAACTAGATTCCCCCTTTTCATTCATGGCGCCGGCAAAAGCGCCTGATAGTCTCCGTCGGCGGAAAGGCGGTGGGGCGCGATGGCCACGAGGACGTCCTCCCGGGCTCCCTCCACCATGACGGACTCCGGGCGGAAGCAGAGCAGCAGGGCGTGGGGCGTATCCACGGTGCGGCAGGACAGCAGCCGCCAGCCGCTCTCGCCGGAGATGCGTACGATGGCCTCTGTGGGGTTTTCCGGCAAGTCCGGCGGCAGCAGCGGCAGGAGCGCGTCCCGTTCCGCCACCAGCACCGCCCTGCCGCTGACCGGGTCGCTGAGGGCGTTGCCCGTGTCCCGCAGAGCACGGAGGGCGACGGTTTTGCTCCGGAAGGTGATCTGGGCGGTTTGGATCTCCCGGGCAGCGCGTCTCCCCTGTCGCTGGAACAGCAGCATCACCGCAAAGTAGCAGACCCCGAAGCTCAGGGCCAGCACCCGCAGAGAGACCGAGACGAAAACGCCGCCCAAGGGCTCCGCCCCGATGAGCAGGGACGCCGCGAACACTGCACCGCCGAAAAGCGCCGACACCGCGAAGAACACCGCCGCACACCGCCAGAACCTGGTCTCGCTGCCAAAGGCAATCAGCGCCATCAGGACGCCCAGGGCCAGCTTCATGGCTGTGCTTCCCAGCCAGGCCATCCCGGGCAGCAGCATGCACACCGCGTAGACCGCCCCAACCAGCGCCGCCAGGGCGTAGCGCCCTCTGCGCAGCACCACGCCGGACACCCGCCCGGAAAGGAGCAGCAGGCAGTAGTCGATGACCAGATCCAGCACGAAGAGACTGTCCACATAGATGACTTCCATGGCGGCATTGTACCACGTCGGCGGCAGAAAACCTGTCAGAACCGGCCTGCGCTTTTGATTGACATAACGCCAAAACTCTACTATAATAGAGCCGTTAACGGAAACTGGAAAGGAACAGAGACTATGGACTTTATCAAAACACCGGTCAAGGGAATGCGCGACGCGCTGCCCGAGGACGTGCTGCTGCGGCAGCATGTGATGGGCATGATCCGCGAGACCTATCGCAAATACGGCTTTACGGAGATCGAGACCCCTGCCATCGAGCACATCGAGAATCTCACCAACAAGCAGGGCGGCGAGAATGAGAAGCTGATCTTCAAGATTCTCAAACGTGGCCGTGATCTGGAAAAGGAGCTGGAAAAGCAGGGCACGGACCTGGCGGACATCGGTCTGCGCTACGATCTGACGGTGCCGCTGGCCCGGTATTACGCCGCCAACGCCGCCCAGCTGCCCGCCCCCTTCAAGGCACTGCAGATCGGCAGCGTCTGGAGAGCGGACAAGCCCCAGAAGGGCCGCTTCCGCCAGTTCACCCAGTGCGACATCGACATTCTGGGCGACGGCTCCGAGCTCGCGGAGATCGAGCTCATCGCCGCCACGAGCGAGGCGCTCTCCGCCATCTTTGCGCAGGCGGGCATCCACAATTTCA
>CAMHRJ010000181.1 GCA_946187475.1 uncultured Clostridia bacterium
TGCAGTGATGCTATTTTCTGCACCATTCGCTTTTTTATGCTGAAAAATTGTTCCAGCGAATTGCACATTTTTCCGTTGACTGGCACTCAGCCGGCAATGTGAAGCCCTTGACAGTGTGGTCTATTTATGATAGACTCATAATAAAGGTTTATCGATTATAGACCAAAGGAGGCATTTCCCATGGGCGGAAAACGACTGGGGGCGGTGGAGCTGCGCTTTGCGGAGCTGATCTGGGCGCACGCGCCGCTGTCCTCGGCAGAGCTGGTGCGCCTCTGCGCGGCGGAGCTGGAGTGGAAAAAATCCACGACCTATACCGTTTTGAAAAAGCTATGTGACCGCGGTTTGTTTGAAAACGACGGAGGCACGGTGCGGGTTCGCAGAACGAGAGAGGAATATGACAGCGACCAGAGCACGCAGTTCGTGGATGAGGCATTTTCCGGCTCGCTGCCCGCGTTCCTGGCGGCCTTTGCAGCCGGCAAGAAGCTGGAGGCGGAGGACGTGGACGAGATCCAGCGCATGATCGACGATTTTCGGAGGGAGACCTGACCATGGAGCAGCTCTTTCTCCGGCTTGCCCATAGGAGCCTTGCCGCCGGATGGGTGGTGCTGGCGGTGCTGGTGCTTCGCCTGATGCTGCGCAAAGCGCCGAAGCGGGTCGTCTGTCTGCTCTGGCTGCTGGTCGCCTTTCGGCTGATTTGCCCGGTGACGCTGCATTCTCCGGTGAGCCTTGTGCCTCAGCCGGCGACTGTCTCTCAGATGGTGAATCCGGCGCCGAACGGTTCTGCGGAGGCGACGTCTGCCGCCTTGATCGTGCCGGTGCTCAGCCGCCTCTGGTGCGCGGGCGTTGCCGGGATGCTGATCTGGGCGCTCTGGAGCAATCTTTGCCTGGGGCGCAAATTGCGTCCTTCTATCCGGCAGTTAGAGAACATCCGCCTGTGTGACGAGATCGACACGCCCTTCGTGTTTGGCCTGATTCGGCCGCAGATCTATCTTCCCTCCTGGCTGGAACCGGCCCAGGCGGATTATGTGCTGGCCCATGAGCGGGCGCATATTGCCCGGGGAGACCACTGGTGGAAGCCTTTGGGCTGGATGCTGCTGAGCGTCTATTGGTTCCATCCGCTGCTCTGGCTGGGCTATGTGCTGTTCTGCCGGGATTTGGAATTTGCCTGCGACGAGCGTGTGGCAGCCAAACTCAGCCGTGAGGGGCGCGCCGCCTACTCGGAGGCGCTGCTGCGCTGCAGCCGTCCCAAAGCTGCGATGCCGCTGCCCGTTGCCTTCGGGGAAACCGGCGTGAAAGCCCGGGTGCAGGCCGTTTTGCGCTATCGAAAACCCACCGTTCGCATGGTGGTGCCGGCGGTTCTTGCAGTGCTTGCTGCGGGTGCGCTGTTTATGACTGACCGTCCCGTTCAGGCCCTGGAGCTGACGGAGGTCTCAGAGGAAGCAGCAGAGCCTGCGCCGTCGGAAGATGATGCGAAGCTGCAGGAGCAAGTGACCCGGAAGGCGGATGCTTTGGAGACTTCCGGCAACACACCGACGCCGCAGCCGGAAACGCAGGTGCCGACGCCCGCGCAGGTCTATCCGGCACAGGTCTATCCGACGCCGCAAGCCCAGCAGCAGACGGCGGAGACGCCTAGCATGCCTGCAGCGGAGTCGACGCCCATACCAACCCCGCCGTCGGAAGAATCTGGTGTTGAGACGGTCGATATTGTGGATTCCGGCGGATTCTGAAGCTGAGAAAGGAGAATAACCTATGAAAAAAACAGTTTGGAGCATCCTGCTCATCCTTTGCATGGCGCTTTCGCTGCTGCCCTTCGGGGCCTTTGCGGCGGGCACCGCCGCATCCGGCGATTATGGCGGTGGGCTGCATTGGGCACTTTCCGCTGACGGTACCCTGACCATCACCGGCGCCGGCGCCATGCCGGACTACACGGTGGATTCTCTGGTCATGGACGACAACATCGGCCAGCAGGCTCCGACGCCCTGGCTGGAGCACGACACGGAGCTGCGGGCCATCGTCATCGGTGAAGGCATCACCCGTGTGGGCGACTTTACGTTTATGAACGACCGCGGAGTCACCAGCGTTACGCTGCCCTCCACGCTCCGCTCCGTCGGCAGACGCGCTTTCAGCCTGCTCCCTGCGGAGCGCATCACCCTTCCGGAGGGGCTGCAGTCGATCGGTGAGACCGCCTTTGCGGGCGGGAAGATGAAGGAGATCGTCATCCCCGCCTCTGTGACGGAGATCGGCCCTGCTGCCTTTGAAAGCTGCGACCGTGCTGATATCATTAAGATTCTCGGCCCGGTGAAAAAGCTGGAATCGCGCACATTTTATAACTGCCGCCCAACGGAGCTGTATCTCTCAAAGGATGTGCGCAGCATGGCGCCGGATGTTTTCACGCCGGATGTTCATGTGCGCCATGTGTTCTTCGACGGCACCCGGGCCCGGTTTGCGGAGAATACAAAGAATCTGGACGCCTTTTCCTATGTCTATCTTCACCCCAACACGGAGCTGAATCTCCATCCTCACTTCACGGATGTCCCGGAGGGAGCATGGTTCTCGGAAAGCGTGCAGTGGGCGGCGGAGCGTGCCTTCACTTCCGGCACTTCGGATACCACCTTCTCGCCGGAGAGCACCTGCACCCGTGCCCAGATCGTCACCTTCCTGTGGCGCTACTGCGGATCGCCGGAGATGAATGGCGCAGCCAATCCTTTTAATGACGTAAAGGAGTCCGATTACTTCTACCATGCGGTGCTCTGGGCCGTAGAGGAGGGCATTACCAACGGCACCGGCGGCCCCGCCTTTTCGCCCAACAAAACCGTCACCCGGGCCGAGACCGTGACCTTCTTCTGGCGGCTGCATGCCCAGGAGGTGCCCAATGAATTGGTGAAAGCCTTCTCGGATGTTCCGCGCAGCGCCTATTACGCACTGGCGGTGGACTGGGCGGTCTATACCGGCCTGACGAAGGGAATCTCCGACATCGAATTTGGCCCCAACCAATCCTGCTCCCGGGCCCAGATCGTCACCTTCCTGAACCGCTACACGCCGCGCTGGTGGGGTTGAGGACATGATCATGAAAAAACAATGTGGTTTGATTCTGCTGGTTCTCTGCGTGGCGGTGTCCCTGCTCACACCCGGAGCTGCCGCCGCAGAGCCGGAAGCCCCGGCGGTTATTCTCTCCGGCACCTGGGGCGATCACGCATCCTTTGAACTGACGGAGGACGGCGTCTTCACCATCACCGGCACCGGGGAGCTTCGCGCCGACCAGATGCGCATCACCTATCCGAGCCCGGACACGAATCTTCCGGCCTTTGACACTTTGGTGGTCTCCGAGGGCATCACCCGCATCGGCGGCAATGCTTTTGCTGCCTGGGGTATGAAGGAAGCGATCCTTTATGGTGACGTCGGCGGCAGCGCCTTCTGGGAGTGCACCAGACTGGAGACCGTCTATGTGATGAATGCCGAGGAGATCGGCACCGGCGCCTTCACAGAGTGCGCCAAGCTGCAGAACGTCTATCTGGCGGATACAGTGAAGTCTCTGAATGCCGGGGCATTTGACGGCTGCAAAGCCTTGGAGGAAATCCGCAGTCCCCGGAAGATCATGACGCTGCATACCCTTACTTTCCGGGACTGTGCCAAGCTGAAGACCGTGATCATGCCGGCGGTGCAGCATGTGGAACAGGACTGCTTCTTAAACTGCACGGCACTGAAAGAAATCTACTACGCCGGCACCGAGGCACAGCTGCAGAGCTTGGAGTACAACCCTGCGGGCAACGTCACCTTCGAGGAAGCGGAATTCATTCTGCTGCCCGCCATGCCGGACCCGTTCTATGGCTTTTTTGATCTGCCCGCCCCGGATGACTGGGCCTATGAGGGCATTTGCTTCTGCCTGGACAACGGCTACATGGCCGGCATGGGGGACGGATATTTCCGCCCCGATGACGTGACCACCCGGGCTCAGCTGGTCACGATCCTCTGGCGCGTGAGCGGCGAGCCGAAAGCAGCCAAGGCTGCGCCCTTCACCGATGTGAACCAGCCCTGGGCAGCAGACGCCATCGCATGGGCGGCGGAAAACGGCATCGTCAACGGCGTCGGTGACAACCGCTTCGAGCCCGACGGGCCCATCACCCGGGAGCAGCTGGTGACGATCTTCTGCCGGTACTGCCGAGACTGGCTGAAGACGGACATGACGCCCGGCGCGTCTCTCGCGTCCTTCCCGGATGCGGCGCAGGTCTCCGACTGGGCGAAGGACGCCATGGCGTGGGGAATCGCCTCGAAGCTTATCTCCGGCGTCGGGACCGATCACGGCGTGGAGCTGCAGCCCAAGGGCAGCGCCACCCGCGCCCAGATCGCCCGGGTGATTCTGAACTTCGTGACGGGCGTCTCTGCCGATGCGCCGGAGTCTGAACCGCAGCGGGAAGATCAAAACGAACTGCGCTGGACCATCGACCGGGAGGGAACCCTGACCATTACCGGCTCCGGCCCAATCCCGGACTATCCGATGACGGAGGAGGACAAAGCCAATTTCAGGCCTCCCCAGACGCCCTGGGTCGACTATTACGATGAAATCCGCGCCGTCGTCATCGGCGAGGGCATCACCCGGGTGGGCGATTACGTCTTTTGCAATGAACCCAACCTCAAGCGGGTGACCCTGCCGTCCACCCTGCGGGAGATCGGAGACTATGCCTTCTACTCCGCGCCCATCCGGGTGCTGAAGCTGCCCGAGGGACTGGTCAGCATTGGTGACTATGCCTTCGGCGGAGCGGACATTCTGGAGCTGGAGATTCCTGAGACGGTCACGACTCTGGGCGAGGGCGCTTTTGTGGGCTGCATGTCCGTCCAGACCATTCGTGTGCCGGATTCGGTGCGGGAGCTGCCCAAAGACGTGTTCTGCAATTGCCCGTGCCTGAAAACGATCTATCTCCCAGGGACGCTGCAGGCCCTGCACGCGGACGCCTTCCGTATGACAGTGAATCTGGAAAACACCTATTTCAGCGGCACCCAGGCCCAGTGGGATGCCCTCATGGAGCAGGCGCCGGGGTTCTTTGCCGGGAAGGTCACCTGCAGCGGATGAATG
>CAMHRJ010000182.1 GCA_946187475.1 uncultured Clostridia bacterium
CTGGCTGGAGACCACGATACCCGTGGGGATGTGGGTCAGACGGACAGCGGAGCTGGTCTTGTTGACCTTCTGTCCACCAGCGCCGGAGGAGCGGAACACATCCATCTTGATGTCGTCGTCCCGGAGTTCGATCTCGTTGTCTTCGGTGATCTCCGGCATGACCTCCACCGCGGCGAAGGAAGTCTGCCGCCGGGCGTTGGCGTCGAAGGGGCTCACGCGCACCAGACGGTGCACGCCGTTTTCACTCTTCAAAAAGCCATAGGCATTCTCGCCCTCGATGGCCAGGGTGGCGGACTTGATGCCGGCCTCTTCGCCGTCGAGGTAGTCCAGCACCTTGCAGCTGTAGCCGTGGCGCTCTGCCCACATGTTGTACATGCGGTAGAGCATCTGGGTCCAGTCCTGAGCCTCGGTGCCGCCGGCGCCGGCGTGGAAAGTGAGGATTGCGTTGTTGGCGTCATATTCGCCGGTCAGCAGAGTCTGCAGACGCATACTCTCCAGCTTTTCCTCGAAGGAGGCAAACTCGCTCTGGAGCTCCGGCAGCATGGAGTCATCGTCCTCTTCGATGGCCATCTCGCAGATGGCCAGCAGATCCTCCAGCTGGTTGGAGAGCTTGTCGAATCGCTCCAGCTTTCCCTTCAGGGTGCTGATGCGCTTTTGTACCTTCTGGCTGTTTTCCGGGTCGTTCCAGAAACCCTCCTGGGCGCTCTCTTCCTCCAGCTTTTCCACCTCGTTGCGAGCCTCGTTCAGATGCAGGCTCTCGCCCAGGGCGGCCAGCTTGGGACGCAGGGCGTTCAGCTTTCCGCGATAATCTTCAAATTCGATCAACATATGGTCATTTCACACCTTATTAAAAATTTACCGTAACATTATACTCAAAATATTCCTCTTTGTAAATACCTAAGGAAAAAGGAACCGGGTAATTCCAATTCCCGGTTCCTTTTTGATCGTTAGCATCCACAGCTGCAGCCACAGCCGCCTTCGCCGCCGTCTCCGCAGCCACCGCCGCAGTCGTCTCCGCAGCTGCAGCCGCAGCCACAGCCGCCTTCGTCGGCGCCGCCGAAGCGCAGGCGGTTTTCCAGCAGGGCGATGACCAGTTCGTCCGCCGGGCCCATCAGGCCGGGCAGCACCGCCATACGGCGCTCGAACATGGCGTCTCGTCCCTCTTCGCTGAGTTCGCCGCAAAGGACGATCTGCACATCGTTGTCTGCCAGGAACTGAATCATGTTCAGTTCGCCGCCGGCGGGGGACTCCACATCATCGGCGAAGACGACGGTATCGTCCTCGGTATAAATGCGAACATTTTCCGCGTCACCCAAATTCGGGGTGAGCATACCGGTTTCCGGGTCAAAGGGTACTGCAAGCCGCATAAGCTGCCTCCTAACAAAATTTTTTAACAGAATACCACAGTTTTCACACATGTGCAAGATGGGATAGCAATTTCCTGTTGACAGAGTGCGAAGAATGTGTTATTGTACTAATCGCTTAATACAATAATACAAAAGGAGGGCATGCCATGCAATGGAACATCCGGGACGACGCTCCGGTCTATGCGCAGCTGGTGGAGCACATCAAGCTGGCCATCGTCTGCGGTGAATTCAAGCCCGGTGATCGGCTTCCGTCTGTGCGGGAGCTCTCCGCCGCGGCGGGAGTGAATCCCAACACCATGCAGCGGGCCTTTGCCGAGCTGGAACGGGACGGACTGGTGCTGACCCAGCGCACCTCCGGCCGCAGCGTGACCGAGGACGTCGGCCGCGTGGAGCAAACGAAGCGGCAGCTGGCTGCCGCGGCGATCCAGACCTTCTGGGTCAACATGCGCAAGCTGGGCTATGCCCAGCGGGAAGCCCTGCAGCTGCTGCAGCAGAGCGGAACAGAAATGAAGGAGGAAACCTGAATGGCAATTTTAGAGTGCCGCGGGCTCACCAAGCGCTACGGCGCGCAGCCCGCACTGGACGCCATTGATCTGACGGTGCAGCCCGGCGGCATCGTGGGTCTGCTGGGCCCCAACGGCAGCGGCAAGACCACCCTGATCAAGCTGGCCAACGGCCTGCTGGTGCCGGACAGCGGCGAGATTTTGATCAACGGCAAAAAACCCGGCTACGAGACGAAATCCATCGTCTCCTATCTGCCGGAGCGACCCTATTTCAGCGACTGGATGCGCACCGAGCAGCTGCTGGATATGTTCGAGGATTTTTATCCGGACTTCGACCGGCAGCGCGCCGAGGAGATGCTCCACCACATGAACATCCAGCCCAAGCAGCGCATCAAGGAAATGAGCAAGGGCATGCGGGAAAAGGTGCAGCTGATTCTGGTCATGAGCCGCAGAGCCAAGCTTTACCTGCTGGATGAGCCCATCGGCGGCGTGGACCCCGCCACCCGGGATTATATCCTGCAGACCATCATTTCCAACTACGACCCCGAGGCGGCGGTCATCATCTCCACCCACCTGATCTCCGACGTGGAGAACGTGCTGGACGATGTGATCTTCCTCAGCTACGGCCATATCCTCATGCACAAGACCGTGGACGAGATCCGCATGACCGAGGGCAAGAGCGTGGACGCGGTATTCCGGGAGGTGTTCCGATGCTTATAAAACTCATGAAGCAGGACCTGCGGGCCACCGGACGGGTCATGCTGCCGCTGTATTTGGCGGCCATCATCCTGGCGGCACTGACACGACTGATGAATGTGTTCCAGAGCAGCGCCATGGATTCAAGATTCTGGAACATCTTCTCCGGCATCACGGCCTTTCTGGTGGGCGTCGCCATTGTGGCGCTGGTGATCATGACCTTCGTCATGATGGTCTGGCGCTTTTATAAAAACTACATGACCGATGAGGGCTACCTCATGTTCACCCTCCCGGTGCGTACCGGAGAGCTGATCTTCTCGAAGCTGATCGTGACACTGTTCTGGTATCTCTGCACCGGTGTGGTGGTGCTTGTCGCGGTGCTGATTCTGGGCTCCGGCGGCAATGGCAGCATCGAGATCATGGGCGTCGGGGACTTCTTCGAGGCATTCTCCCAGTCTCAAAAGACCGGCGCTGCGCTGCTGAGCATCCTGATGGTTCTGATCACCGGCGTCTCCGGTGTGCTGGAGCTCTACGCCAGCATGGCCATCGGCCAGAGCTTCAAAAAGAACAAGGTTTTCATGATGGTGGTGTTCTTCTTTGTGTTCAGTATCGCCACCAGCATCGTGAGCTCCATTTTCTCCACCCAGTCCATCGTTGGAGCCTCTAACATGCTGAGCGAGGCCTACGCCCTCTCTGCGGATTCGGTCTACAAGAGCGCCATGCGCGTGCTCTGGACCAGCATCATCGTTCAGGGCTGCTGGTCGGTGTTCTATTATTTCATCACCCACCTGATGCTCAGCAAACGGCTGAACCTGCAGTGATCCCAAATAAAAAAGCTTCCCGAATCCTGGATTCGGGAAGCTTTTTCTATGTATGATGCTAGAGCAGTTCTGCAATGCAGGCGCTCTTCCTGCCTGCGAGGGAGGCAAAACCGATGCAGTTCATACGCTCGCCGCCGGACTGGAGCACCTGCAGCATCATGAGGATCCGCGGCCCGCGCAGAATGCGCATGGCGCTGTGGCTCATGGTCAGCAGGAGCAGTCCCGTGAGGGAGGTGTAGTTGGTAAAGCGCATCCGGCCCCTGCAGCCGAAGGCAGTCTTCTCCAGCCGGTGGCACTTGCTGACACTGCGGTTGAGCTTGCCGTAGATGGCGCGAAAATCGTTGGCCTCCAGCTGCTCCGAGAGCACTTGTGTGCCATCCAGCGTTGCCGCGAGCGTGGCGCCCATGGTTTCCGGCATGGCCATGCGGGAGAACCCCGGCACACGGTCGTGTCGGAGCGTCAGCTCCACGCGCTTCTCTTTACCGAAGACGATGTGCTCGTTCTCCACCCGGATGTTCTTACCCTTGGGAAACACGCGCAATAGTTCTTCCTCGGTCCCATGTTCTTCGCCGCGCTGCTTGAGCTCTTCGTAAAAACCTGCCGCGCTTCCCAGCACCTCGAACAGGTGCAGGCACCGCACATCCCCGGAGGTAGGGCACACCCGGCTGAAGGCGGCAAAATCTCTGCCCCGCAGGACCCGGTTCATGCAGCCCTGCAGCGTTTTGAAATCGCAGAAGGGCCCGAGACCGCCATGGCTCTTTTTGTCCAGAGAAATGCTGCGGACGACCCCGTCCCTCGAGAGAAGGATCGTCGCACAAATGGCCTCTTCCAGCGGGAAATTCCCAAACCGGTAGAGGCTTTTCTGCCATGCGGTCACGACCCATCCGGTCGCGGAGCGGCGGCAGACGGTGCCGCGATAACGTGTGATCAGCGCACGAAAGTCGAGACTCCGCTCAAAGACAAAGCTGTGGTCAAAAATGACGTCTCTTGTATCAAGATCCCGGCATAGCGCCAGACGGATCTTCATGCAAGCTTTGCCTCCTGAACGATGCAGAGCACGTCGCGCACGGTCTGAATGTGGGTCATGGCCTCGTCGGGAACCAGAATGCCGAACTCTTCCTCGGTGCGAACGGCGATGTCCGCAAAGTCAAAGGAGGTCAGACCCAGGTCTGCGATCAGACGACTGTCCATGGTGATGTTCTCCACAGGGACGCCGGACGCCTCAGCCAGAATTTCTCTCAGTTGATCTTCCATAGTTATGATTCCTTTCCGCTTTCAAATCGTTTGATTTTCTGCGTAATTGTTTTTTCAAAGGGTTTGTCACGCATGATCAGCTCGCCGATCTGCTGGAAGGACGAGACGCTGCGGTTGACCTGATTGACCGCCTGCCAAAGGGATTCCCGGTCGGGGAAGATGGCGGGATCGGCGTAGATCTCCGCCGTGATGGTGCCGTCCTTCTGGAACACGACGGATTCCACAATGCCTTCGATGGCGCCTAGCTTGACCTCCAGCGCTTCGGGGGAGACGTTCTCACCGTTGGGCAGTACGATCAGATTCTTGCATCGTCCGGTGAAATAGAGATAA
>CAMHRJ010000183.1 GCA_946187475.1 uncultured Clostridia bacterium
GGGGAAAGATCGACGACGCCGCCCTGTATCTCACGCCCTGAGCATTGCCCCGCCGGACTTACTCCCGGGGTTGAGACCTCCGCCAGGCAGCTTTTTCGGGGCCATTTTCCGGATTTTCCGGCTGTTTCTCCGAAAAAATGAACCGGAAAAAGATAAATCTTAAAACTATTTTCAAATTTATTGTAGACAACGGAAAAACAAAGTAGTAAAATAACGGTGATAATTGTGGCATCACACCCATAATTACATGAAAGAATTTCAGCGCTGCGCGCTGAACAAAAACAGGAGGTATAAAAATGAATTTCAAGAAATTCCTTGCACTGCTTCTTGTTGCCGCTATGGTTTTCTCCCTTGCTGCCTGCAAAAAGTCGGAAGACAAAAAGGCACAGGGCGGAACCTACGACATCAAGGTCTGGGTCGGCGAAGCTGCCGTTGATCTGACCAAGAAGCAGATCGAAGACTTCAACAAGTCCAACTCCGACGGCATCACCTTCAACGCGGAGGTCGTTGCTGTTTCCGAGTCCACTGCTGCCGACACCATGCTGACCGACGTCTCTGTTGGTGCCGATCTGTTCTGCTTCGCGCAGGACCAGTTCGCTCGCCTTGTCCAGGGCGGCGCGCTGAACAAGCTGGGCGATAAGGCTGCCGAGACCGTGAAGAAGGCCAACGACCCCGTCGTCGTGGCTGCTGGCACGGCCGGCGATACCCTGTACGCCTATCCGCTGACCTCTGACAATGGCTACTTCATGTACTACGACAAGACCGTCATCCCCGAAGAAGACGTCGACTCCATGGAGAAGCTGATTGCCGACTGCGAGAGCGCGCACAAGTACTTCGCCTTCGAGCTGAACACCTCCGCCTGGTACCTGGCTTCCTTCTTCTTTGCCACCGGCTGCGTCTCCGAGTGGAAGACCGACGACAAGGGCGACTTCATCAGCGTCAACGACACCTTCAACTCCGACAAGGGTCTCATCGCCGTCAAGGGCATGAAGAAGCTGGTCGATTCCCCCTACCATCTGTCCTCCTCCTCTGCTGACGAGTTCGCCAGCGACGCCGCCATCCTTGTGAGCGGCACCTGGGCCTATGAGGCTGTCAAGAACCTGCTGGGCGACAAGATGGGCGTTACCGATCTGCCCTCCTTCGAGGTTGACGGAAAGGAATACCACCTGGGCTCCTTCAACGGCTGCAAGCTGATGGGCGTCAAGGCGCAGGACAACAAGGAGAAGGTCGCTGCCCTGCACAAGCTGGCGCAGTTCCTGACCGACGAAGAGCGTCAGATGGAGCGCTTCAACGTGCTCTCCTGGGGCCCCGCAAACCTCAATGCTCAGAAGTCTGAGGCTGTCCAGTCCAACCCCGGCCTGGCCGCTCTGCTGAAGCAGAAAGAGTACTCCGTCCAGCAGGGCCAGATCCACGGCTCCTGGTGGGATATTGCCAAGGTCATTGCCGACGAAGTCAAGGACGCCAAGGATGAGGCCGGTCTGAAGGCTGCTCTGCAGAACTACTACAACAAGATCGACTCCCTGTTCAACCTGGACACCTCCGCTCTGCTCTTCGTGGGCGCCTGGAACAACTGGAACAATGCCGACGAGACCGACACCTACTACCTGAAGGACGGCACCCTCACCCTGGACGTTCCCGAAAGCGACTACATGGGCGGCCGTATCGTCGCGCCCGGCAGCTGGGATACCGACAAGGGCTTTGCGCAGGTCACCACCGGCGCTGAGCTCATCAAGGATCTCGGCGAGGATAACCCCGATAACAACATCGTGTTCGCCGAGGCCGGCAACTACACCGTAACCTGGGACGGCACTGCGATCACCATCACAAAGAACTGATCAATCTTTCATCGCAAGACCGGATTATCTGGTTAAGTCTGATTTGATTTGAGTTTACTTGGCCGGAGTCAAAAGTTCCCTTTTGGCTCCGGCTGTCTTTAAAGAGGTTTAATATGAAAAAGTACGGTGAACTGGAATACCTGAAGCTCTCAAAGTGGAAGAAATTCTGGGTACGTTTTCTGAGCTTCTTTGCGTCGATCCCCCTGGGCATCTGGAACGGCATCAAAGGGATCGGCCGCTTCTTCAGGAAGCTTGGTCTCGGCATTGTAAACGAAGGGAAGGACATCGTTTCCACCTTCGTTCAGGGCGATTGGAAGACCAAGCTGTCCTATCCCGTGATGGGCTTTGGCAGCATTGCCCGCGGGCAGGTGCTCCGCGGACTGATGTTCCTTTTGTTTGAGATCGTCTTTATCGTCTACATGGTGATCCCCGGCGGCGGCGCATACTGGCTGAAGATGCTGCCGTCCCTCGGCAAGGAGCATCCCGTCCCCAACGGACTGTACGATGAGTTCCTGGACACCTGGGTGGATAAGCCCGGCGATAACTCCTTCCGCATCCTGCTCTACGGCGTTCTGACGATCTTCTTTATCGTTGCCTTTCTCTACACCTGGAGAGCCAACATCCGTCAGAACAAGATCTCGGAAGAGATTCTGAAGACCGGCAAGCCGCTGAAAAGCGGAAAGGACGACCTACGCTCCCTGGTGGATGACAACTTCCATAAGACGCTGCTCTCCCTGCCCACGCTGGGCATCGTTGTCTTTACGGTACTGCCCATCTTTTTCATGATCCTGGTTGCATTCACCAACTACAATGCCGCCCATAACGACGGCGTGAAGAACGACCTGTTCAAGTGGGTCGGCTTCCAGAACTTCAAGACGCTCTTCTCCTGGAATGTAAAGGGAGTCAATTATTCCGCGACCTTCGGTGAGATCCTGCTGTGGACGCTGATCTGGGCCTTCTTTGCCACCTTCACCAACTACTTCTTGGGCATTCTGGTGGCCATGATGATCAACAAGAAGGGCATCAAGCTGAAGAAGCTGTGGCGTACCGTTCTGATCATGACCATTGCCATCCCGCAGTTTATTTCCCTGCTGTACGTCTCGAAAATGTTCGCGAAGAACGGCCTCTTCAACGGCTTACTGTTGGATCTCGGCATCATAAACCATGCAATTGACTTCTGGGGTGATCCGACTCTGGCACGGATCATGGTGATCATCATCAACATCTGGATCGGCATCCCCTATCTGATGCTGATCGCCACCGGTATTCTGATGAACATCCCTTCCGATCTCTACGAATCCGCCAAGATCGACGGCGCCAGCGGCTGGAAGCAGTTCTCCAAGATCACCATGCCCTACATGCTCTTTATCACCGGTCCCTATCTGCTGACGAGCTTTACCGGCAATATGAACAACTTCAACGTGATCTACCTTCTGACCGGCGGCGGTCCCGCCAACCCGGCGCGTTCCGGCGCCTCCGGCAACGTCGGTCATACGGACCTTCTGATCACCTGGCTGTTCAAGATCACACAGACCGGAGAAAGCAAATACTACCTGGCCTCCGTCGTCGGTATTCTTGTCTTCGTCGTGGTTGCCGTGATTTCCCTGGTTGTCTACCGCATGCTGCCCTCAGTCAAGAATGAGGAGGATTTCCAGTGATGAAAAAGATAAACGACGTTACTGTACAGAATCCTGTAAAGCAGCATATGGGCATGAAAGCCAAGAACCGGCTCAGCAACACGATTCTGTATGTCATCCTCATTGTTATGAGCGTGATCTGGCTGATCCCCTTTGTCTGCATCGTGGTTCAGTCCTTCCGCATCTACCCCACCGGCCTTGCCAACCGCCTGTTCGTCCATCCGGATCTGGATTACAAATGGGGCTTTGACAACTACGTCGCCCTGTGGAAATCCGATTTCCCCCAGTGGTACAAAAACACCTTCCTTATTGCGCTGTTCGTTGCCGTGGTGCAGACGTTCATCGTGCTCTGCATGTCCTACACCCTCTCCCGCTTCCGCTTCAAGCTGCGCGCGGGCATGATGCGCTTCATGCTGATCCTCGGCATGTTCCCCGGCATGCTCACCATGATCATTCTGTACCAGGTCCTGAAGGACCTCGGCCTGGCCGGTTCCCACGCCGTCCCCGGCCTGATGTTGGTCTACGTCGCATCCTCCGGTATGGGCTATTACGTGTCCAAGGGCTTCTTTGATACCATTCCAAAGTCTCTTGACGAGGCGGCCCGCGTGGACGGCGCGACGAGAGCACAGGTCCTGTTCAAGATCATCCTTCCTCTGGCCAAGCCCATCGTGATCTACACCATTTTGACAGCCTTCATGGCTCCCTGGGGCGATTTTGTCTTTGCCAAGTATATCGCCGGCAAGAATCCTGGCGCCTACAACGTGGCTGTCGGTCTGCAAACCTGGATGGAGACCACGACGATGGTCAGCGAGAACTACACCAAGTTCTGCGCCGGCGGCGTTGTGGTTGCGATCCCGGTCACGATCCTGTTCATCTGCCTGCAGCGCTACTATGTCGAAGGCGTGACGGGCGGTGCCGTCAAGGGCTGATTCGACGAAGATGTGCTGAAAGGAGAAAAGCAATATGGCAAGTGTAAAACTGACAAATGTCAAAAAGATTTATGACAACAAGGTCGAGGTCGTGCATGGCTTTAACCTGGATATCAAGGATAAGGAATTTGTGGTCTTCGTCGGCCCCTCCGGCTGCGGCAAGTCCACGACCCTGCGTATGATCGCCGGTCTGGAAGAGATCTCCGGCGGCACGATCGAGATCGACGGCGTCGTCGTCAACGATCTGCAGCCCAAGGATCGCAACATCGCCATGGTCTTCCAGAACTACGCGCTGTATCCGCACATGACGGTGTATGACAACATCGCCTTCTCCCTGCGTCTGCAGAAGATGCCCGAGGACCTGATCTACGAGAAGGTCACCAATGCCGCGGAGATCCTCGGCATCACCGATTATCTGACGCGCAAGCCCCGCGCCCTGTCCGGCGGCCAGCGGCAGCGTGTTGCCATCGGCCGCGCCATGGTGCGCAACTCCAAGGTCTTCCTCATGGACGAGCCGCTGTCCAACCTGGACGCCAAGCTCCGCAACCAGATGCG
>CAMHRJ010000184.1 GCA_946187475.1 uncultured Clostridia bacterium
ACTGCATGATGTGTTGTGACATGCGCTGTGAGATGCGCATGCGCTTTGCCGTGCCTGTTTGAGTTCTCCTACTGCTTTGTCGACGACCGGAGAGCCCGATGGGCTCTCCGGATTTTTGTTTTTGAGGGATGAAACGATGAAAGATCTGTTTGAGCTGTTGAACCGGCACAATTTCAGGAACGGACGAATGACGTCGGAACAAGGCCATAAGGTCATGGGACCGCATGAGTTCGGCTCCATTGACCGGTGACTTTGTTCCTGCTCTCCCGATCAAACCTGCTCCGCTGGGGTTTGATCGGATCATAAAAGCGGAAATATCATGAAAAAGAGGTACATATCATGTCTAACTATAAATTTGAAACGCTGCAGCTTCATGTCGGCCAGGAGCAGGCCGATCCCGCCACCGACGCACGGGCCGTCCCCATTTATCAGACCACGTCCTACGTGTTTCACAACTCCGCCCATGCGGCGGCCCGTTTCGGCCTGCAGGATGCGGGCAACATCTACGGCCGCCTGACCAACTCCACCCAGGATGTGCTGGAAAAACGCATCGCCGCGCTGGAAGGCGGCGTGGGCGCGTTGGCCCTGGCCTCCGGCGCCGCAGCCGTGACCTATACCATCGAGGCCCTGGCGCAGGCGGGCGATCACATTGTCGCGCAGAAGACCATTTATGGCGGCAGTTACAACTTGCTTGCCCACACGCTGCCCCTCTACGGCATCCAGACCACCTTTGTGGACGCCCACAATCCGGCGGAGGTGGAGGCCGCCATCCAGCCCAACACCAAGGCCATCTACCTCGAGACCCTGGGCAACCCCAATTCCGACATTCCGGATATCGACGCCATCGCGGCCATCGCTCACAAACACGGCATCCCCCTGGCCATCGACAACACCTTTGGTACCCCTTACCTGATCCGACCCATCGAGCACGGCGCGGACATCGTGCTGCACTCCGCCACCAAGTTCCTGGGCGGCCACGGCACGACGCTCGGCGGTATCGTGGTGGACAGCGGCAACTTTGACTGGAAGGCAAGCGGCAAATACGCGCCCATCGCGGAAGCGAACCCCAGCTACCACGGGATCTCCTTTGTGGACGCGGCCGGGCCTGCCGCCTTTATTACCTACCTGCGCGCCATCCTCCTGCGCGATACGGGCGCCGCCATCTCCCCCTTCAACGCCTTCCTGCTGCTGCAGGGTGTGGAGACCCTGTCCCTGCGCCTCGATCGCCATGCGGAAAACACGAAGAAGGTCGTGGAATATCTTGCGAATCACCCGCAGGTGGAAAAGGTCAACCACCCCTCTCTGCCGGAGCATCCCGACCATGCGCTGTTCGAGAAATACTTCCCCAACGGTGGCGCTTCCATTTTCACCTTTGACATCAAGGGCGGCGTGAAGGAGGCCCACGCCTTCATTGACGCGCTGGAAATCTTCTCGCTGCTTGCCAATGTGGCGGACGTAAAGAGCCTCGTCATTCACCCCGCCACCACCACCCATTCCCAGCTCACCGCAGAGGAACTGGAGGATCAGGACATCCACCCGAACACCATCCGCCTCTCCATCGGCACGGAACACATCGACGATATCCTCGCCGACCTGGAGAAGGGCTTCGCCGCAGCATCTAAAGTATAAAAAGGAATAATTTACAAGGAATCCCTCTTTTTCTTTTGCGATCGCCCCGGCGCCCGTCTTCCGGCATCGGGGCGATCCAATCACGAGCAAGGAGAAATGAACATGGCGCAATATCAGCATATCGAATCCGCCCTGATCCACGGCGGCATTTACGGAGATAAGACCACCGGCGCGGTCAACGTGCCGATCTATCAGACTTCTACCTATGAGCAGCAGGGGCTCGGCCAGAATACGGGCTGGGAATATTCCCGCACCGGCAATCCGACACGCGCCGCGCTGGAAGCGCTGATCGCGGAGCTGGAGGGAGGAACAGCGGGCTTTGCCTTTGCCTCCGGCCTTGCGGCGATCACGACGGTGCTGAGTCTGTTTCGTTCGGGGGATAAGATCCTGATCTCCAGCAATGTCTACGGAGGTACTTTCCGCCTGCTCGATCAGGTGTTCCAACAGTTCGGAATCGGTTACGCCATTGCGGATACCACGAATCTGGCCGCGTTCGAGGCGGCCATTACGCCGGAGGTCCGGGCCGTTTTGGTGGAAAGCCCGGCAAACCCGCTGCTGACGGTCACGGATCTGGCCGCAGTCTCGGAAATCGCTCACAGACACGGGCTTCTCTCCATCGTGGACAATACCTTCATGACGCCCTATCTGCAGCGGCCGCTGGAGCTGGGCGCCGACATTGTGGTGCACAGCGCGACCAAGTATCTCGGCGGACACAGCGATCTGATCGCGGGGTTGGCCGCGGTCAGGGACAGCGCTCTGGCCGCAAGGCTTGCTTTCCTTCAAAACGCGGCGGGCGCCGTGCTGGGGCCGTTTGATTCCTTTCTGCTGATCCGCGGGATCAAGACGCTGGGCGTGCGAATGGACAGACATGTGGAAAACGCGGAGAAAGCCGCCGCTTTCCTGCGGAACCACTCGGCGGTGAAGAAGGTCTACTATCCCGGACTGCCTGACGCGCAGGGCTATGAGATCAACCGCAGGCAGGCAAAAAACGGCGGCGCCATGATTTCCTTCGAGCTGGACGAAAAGCACGAGATCCGGCAGTTTTTCTCCTCCCTGAAGCTGATCGCTCTGGCGGAGAGTCTTGGCGGCGTGGAAAGCCTGGTGTGTCATCCGGCCACTATGACCCACGCCTCTATTCCCAGGAAGATCCGGGAGGCGGTGGGAATCACGGACGGTTTGATCCGTCTCTCCATCGGGATCGAGAATGCCGAAGATCTGCTTGCGGATCTGGAGCAGGCCATAACGGAAAGTGAGGTCAGATAACATGGCGGTATATGAATCCATGCAGGAGCTTATCGGCAACACGCCCCTTGTGCGCCTGACTAAGTTGGGACTGCCCGCGGACGCGCGGCTCTACGCCAAGCTGGAGACCTATAACCCGGCGGGCAGCGTCAAAGATCGCGTGGGCAAATATATGATCGACGCAGCGGAGCGAGACGGGCTGCTCAGGCCGGGCGGGACCATCATCGAGGCCACGGCAGGCAACACCGGGCTCGGGATCGCCTTTGCCGCGCTGGGCCGGGGTTACCGGGTGATTTTCGTTGTGCCCACCAAATTCTCACAGGAAAAGCAGACGCTGATGCGTGCCCTCGGCGCGGAGATCCTCAATACGCCGCGTGAGGACGGGATGCTCGGCGCCGCGGCCAAGGCCGAGGAGCTGCGCTCGTCTATCCCCGGTGCAGTCATGCTGGGGCAGTTCAGGAATCCCGCGAATCCGCTTTCTCACTATGAGACCACCGGACCGGAGATCTACCGGGACTTGGAAGGGAAAATCGACTGCTTTGTGGCGGGCGCGGGCAGCGGCGGCACGTTTACCGGCGTGGTGAAATATCTGAAGGAGCAAAACCCTGCGATACGGGGCGTGCTGGCCGACCCGCTGGGATCCACCATCGGCGGCGGTGAGCACGCGGATTATGACATTGAGGGCATCGGAAACGATTTTATCCCCGAGACCATGGACATTTCTCTGGTGGATCAGGTGATCAAGATCAGCGACACAGAGGCCTTTGCGGAAGTGAAGGAGCTTGCTGCGAAGGAGGGCCTGATTGTAGGCACCTCATCCGGCGCAGCTGTGGCTGCGGCCAAAAAGCTGATTGAAAACGGCGTGCGTGGAAACATCGTCACGCTGCTGCCGGACCGGGGCGAGCGCTATTTCAGCAAGCACCTGTATGATTGAGGGAGAGCAGACCATGGATTTTTATGTGGAACAGGCCGTTTTGGACGCGGGCGTGAAAATTCTGTTTGCCGCGGTATATGGGATTGACAACCATGGCGAAGACCCGGAATGGGCGGCCTATCGGGAAAAGCGGCTGGAAGAGCTGTACACGGCATATGAGATGCTGGAGGTACACGACGACCCGATCCTGGAGGGCTTCAACATCCTCCACGACCGCACCGGCGTCAAGCGTCGAAAAAATATCCCTGCCAGTGAGAACCTCATCAAGTTGCTCAAAAAGAACCGCGGAATGTTCTATATCAACCAGGCCGTGGATATCTATAATCTCATTTCGCTGGAGAGCAAGCTGGCGTTGGGCGCCCACAATATCGACCGGGCAGACGGAAACATCACGCTGCGCTTTACCGACGGCAGCGAGCGCTTCGTCCCCATCGGCCAGAGCGAGCCGATCCCCGTGGCGGCGCATGAGTACAGCTACTGCGACGATGCCAACGAAGTGCTTTGCCGCTTAGAGATTCGCCAGGTGGAGAAGACCAAGGTGGACGAGGAAGCACAGAACGTCTTTTATATTGTGCAGGGCAACGACGCCACACCCGATGAACTGCTGAGGGAAACGGCACAGCGAATCATAGACTTGACCACCCGCTATTGCGGGGGACGGGGCGAGATCATCGTTCCCTCCGTCATATGAATCTTTCCGGATCCGTTGGGATGAGATCCTGCAAGGCAAAGGGCAGCTTCAGAAGCAGACAGGCCGGGATCTGCCGTTGCACGAAAGCATAGGCGCCTACAGGGAGACTGCGCCCAGGCAGCCGAAAACTGCCGCATCTCCTGAAATAGGCTTTCGCCAAACAATTCTCCGCTGCCTGAAAAACGGGCAGCGGTTATTATTTTGCGCAAAACGCGCTTGCTCTATTGCGCAAAATGTATTTCTGCGTTCGTGCTGTTTGATTATGAAAGGTCAGAATCGGCCGCAAAAACGGACGAAAAATTTTACGGTTGATTTTACGGGCAATACGGCCTTGCACCGACCGAAATCATCTATCGCATTGCAGTCAGCTATATTCTTGGCTTTGATGAAGAGGTCAACATTGTTAACCACAACTTCCGTCAG
>CAMHRJ010000185.1 GCA_946187475.1 uncultured Clostridia bacterium
CGTTTTACCCGAACTATTCCACGTTTGTGACGCTCACGGGCGCCAAAATCCGCCCGCTCACGACCCGTCCCGAGGAGGGCTACCGGTTTGCCTTCCGCGATCGCGTGGAGGCGCTCATCAATGAGCATACCCGCGCGATCATGTTCACGAACCCCGGCAACCCGACCGGTGCCATCCTCACGCAGGAGGAGATGCAGCTCATGGCAGACATCGCCAAAGAGCACGGCCTCTTCCTGATCGGCGACGAGGTGTACCGCGAGTTCGTCTACGGCGGCGAGCCGCTCATGAGCCTGCTGCAGCTGGAGGGCTATGACGAGAACGTGGTGGTCATCGACTCCGTGTCCAAGCGGTTTTCCGCCTGCGGCGCCCGCATCGGCTGCATGATCACCCGCAACGCGGACCTGTACAACCAGGCCATGAAGTGGTGCCAGGGCCGCCTTTGCGCCAGCACCATCGACCAGATCGCTTCCGCCGCTCTCTACACCGTTGGCCCCGACTACTTCGCCGCCGTTCGCGAGGAGTACAAGGCCCGCCGCGACGCCCTGGTGGCGAAGCTGAAGGAGATCCCCGGCGTGGTCTATTCCGAGCCCAAGGGCGCCTTCTACGTCATGGCCGCCCTGCCCGTGGATGACGCCGACACCTTCCAGAAGTGGCTGCTGGAGGAATTTGACGTGGGCGGCGAGACCGTCATGTTCGCCCCCGGCGAGCCCTTCTACGGCACGCCCAACACCGGCAAGAACGAGATTCGCATGGCCTACGTCCTCAAGAAGGAGGACCTGGAGCGGGCCATCGAGCTGCTGAAGAAAGGCATCGAGGCCTACAACGCCAGATAAGTCCCGAAAACCAACCGCCCGCAGGAATCCCTGCGGGCGGTTTTTATGGGCTCTGAGTTTACATAATTCCTGTGAAGCGGTCAAATAAGAATTTGTCGGGGGATGGAATTACGCTGCACCTCAATCGTGCTCGTAGGGGAGGGGCTTGCCCCTCCCGCTTGTTACAGCTCATTCCGTTTTACACGGGAGGGGCAAGCCCCTCCCCTACAAATTCTATTTCAGTGCGACGGTTAAACTCCAATTTACATCATACCCTGTTTTTTCCGGTAGCTGAAAGAGGACGGGTGCTTCCCGGCCCAAAAGGCGTAGAGCAGGATGGCAAGGACATTAAAGGCTGACATCATCACAAACATCTTGCCGTAGCCCACCCCAGAGATCAGCGCGCCGGCGATGCCGCCGCCCACGCCGATGCCGATGTCATAGGCGCAGAGGAATGTGGAATTGGCGCTGCCCCGGCGCTCCGGCGGGGCAATGGCCACGGCCATGCTCTGGAGGGCAGGCTCAAGGCCGCCGAAGCCGAAGCCCGCCAGCACGGCGGAAAACAGATAGGTCCCGGTGTTGGGCCAGAGTCCCATGAGCAGGAAGGCCACGAGCATGGCGAGATTGCAGGTATAGGCGAAAATCTTCTCGCCATAGCGGTCGGTCACCTTCCCTGCCGTCAGTCGGGTCAGGAGCAGCACCGCCGCCATGATGGTAAAGAACACACCGCCGCCGGGCAGACCCTGCTCGGCGGCAAACTTCGCCGTGAAGTTCTCCAGGGCGCCGTAGGTAAACATGAACACCAGTGCAACCACCGAGGCAGGAATTGCGTCTTTATCAATGAGGTCCTTGAAGCGCAAGGGCTTTTTCTGCTGCGGCACCGGCGCTGTGCGTAGGAAAGCGAAGAGCACCAGCGACACCGCGATCACGCCCGCAGCCGCGGCGAAAAGCGTCGGAAAGCCGTACCGTTCCATCAGGGCGAGGCCCAGGGCCGGGGCGCAGGCAGTGGCCAGGGCGGTAGCCAGGCCGAACATGCCCATGCCCTCGGCAAAGCGGGGCTTGGGGATCAGGTCCGAGGCGATGGTGGCGGTGCTGGTGTTGGAAAAGGCCAGAGACGCACCATGTACCATACGAAACAGGAAGGACAGATACAGCACGCCCACTGCCAGATAGCCCAGGGGCATCAGCGCCATGCCCGCCAGGCCGATGATCAGGATGCTCCGGCGCTTGCCGGTATCCAGCATCCAGCCGATCACCGGACGAAAGAGCACCGCCACGATGGAAAACAGCGCTGCGGCCAGTCCGGCCTCGGCCTCCGTGCCGCCCAGGTACTCCACGTAGAACGGGAACGTGGACAGCACCATCAGGTGGTTCAGGAACACCAGGAAGTTGATGACGATGATGAGCACAAGATCTTGGCTCCAGAGCTTCGGTTTTTCCATTGAAATCCCTCCAAAACGCAAAAATGCGCAAGTCCGATTGATGCAACAATCGGACTTACGCATACGCGGCACATTGTGAAATGATTTTAGCATCGAAATCTCGAAAAAGTCAAGCGGGAAAACTTCATAAATTCTTTACCGCAAAATCTATGGTTTTTTGACGCAAATACATGTATAATAGGAAACAGCATATCCAAAGGAGGAAGAAACCATGCAATTTCTCAAAACACACCGGCGTCCGGTCATCATCACCGCGGTCATCGTGGCGGTGCTGGCTGTGGCGCTGTTTTTCCTGCTGCGGTCCGGCGGCAGCCGCTCGGACGCGGTCTATGTCCAGTCTGTGCGGGAGATCACCGGCGGCGGACTGACCCTGGTGGAGCGGTTCTCCGGCGTGGCGGAATCTCAAAAGACGGAGAAGATCAGCGCCGACAGCTCCAAGACCGTGAAGGAGATCTTTGTCCAGGCCGGCGACACCGTGAAGCAGGGCGACAAGCTCTTCAGCTATGACACGGAGCTGATCGCTCTGGACGTGCAGCAGGCGCAGCTGGAGATCGAGTCCCTGCAGACCACCGTGGCCACTGCCAACAGCCAGATCGCCCAGTATCAGCAGGAGCGCCAGAGCGCCTCGGGCTCGGACCGTCTGGCCTATGACGCCCAGATCCAGCAGCTCCAGGCGGAGATCAACTCCACCAACTATGACATCAAAACCAAGCAGGCGGACCTGGAGCGTCTCCAGCAGGGTCTGCAGAACGCGGAGGTCACCGCATCCGCTGACGGCGTGATCGACGCCGTGGGCACCGCGGAGGAGCCGCTGGACAGCGACGGCACGCTCATCACCATGCGCAACGGCGGTGAGCTGCGCATCAAGGGCAGCGTCAGCGAGCAGAACGTGGCCATGCTCAGCGAAGGCCAGAGCGTCATCGTCCGCTCCCGGGTGGACGTGACCCAGACCTGGCCCGGCACCATCGCCTCCATCGACACCGGCTCCGCCCAGAGCAGCGATCAGGACGAGGGCTTCTATGGCGGCGGCGGAGACAGCAGCCGCGCCACCTTCTATTCCTTCTATGTGAGTCTGGAGGGCTCCGACGGCATCATCATGGGCCAGCACGTGACCATCGAGCCGGATTACGGCCAGACCGAGGTCCGGGACGGCGTCTGGCTGAACAGCGGATACCTCAATCTGGAGGACGAGAACAATCCTTACATCTGGGCCGACAACGGCCACGGCAAGCTGGAAAAGCGCGTCGTCACCCTGGGCGACTATGACGAGGAATTTGACGAATATGAGATCGTCTCCGGTCTCACCCAGGACGATCTGATTGCCTGGCCCGACGAGACCTGCGCCGCCGGCCGCGCCACCACCACGGAGCTGGTGTTTGACGACGCGGAATTCGAGGAGGGCGACTTCGGCTCCTTCGAGGAGTTCCAGGAGTTCGAGGAAGAGCCCTTTGAGGGTGAGATCGTCGGCTCCATGGACGCGGAGGGCTGACCATGGCAGAGACACTGTTAGACCTGCGCCACATCTACAAAACCTATGACCCCGACGGCAAAGCCCCCGTGCCCGTGCTGGACGATGTGAGCTTCCGGGTGGAGATGGGCGAGTATGTGGCCGTCATGGGTCCCTCCGGCTCCGGCAAGTCCACGCTGATGAACATCATCGGCTGTCTGGACCTGCCCACGGCGGGCGAATTCTACATGGCGGACGAAAACGTCCTCGCCAAGAGCGAGGCGGAGCTCAGCGACCTGCGCAACCGCATGATCGGCTTCGTGTTTCAAAACTTCAATCTCCTGCCCCGGGAAACGGCGCTGGAGAATGTGGCCCTGCCCCTGCTCTACGCCGGCATGGGCCGGAAGGAGCGTCTGGAAAAGGCCCGTGAGGCCCTGGACGCCGTGGGACTCAACGACCGGGCGGAATTCCTGCCCACCCAGCTCTCCGGCGGACAGAAGCAGCGCGTGGCCATCGCCCGGGCCATGATCAACCGCCCCCGGCTGCTGCTGGCCGACGAGCCCACCGGCGCCCTGGACACCGCCAGCGGCCGTCAGGTCATGGAGCTGTTCCGGGAGCTGAACCGGGACGGCGTCACCGTGGTGATGATCACCCACGCGCCGGAGATCGCCGAGAATGCCGACCGCATCGTCCGCATCCTGGACGGCCGGATCGCGGAGGGAGGCGACGGGAAATGAAGAACAAACGCATTCGCAGCATCCTCATCGCCGTGGCCGTTGTGGCGGTGCTGGGCGCGGCAGTCTGGCTCATCGCCCGCAGCGTCCGCAGCCAGACCGTGAGCGTCTACGCCGTGGCCGACGTGGCCGAGGGCTATTACCAGGACAACAGCGAGCTGGACGCCCAGGTCTCCGAAGGCAGCACCGAGACCGTGCCCCTGGACGAGGGTATGGTGGAATCCATCGCCGTGAACGTGGGCGATACGGTAAAAAAAGGCGACCTGCTGCTGACCTATGACACCTCCTCCTACCAGCTGACGTTGAGCAGCGACCAGGCGGAGATCGCCATGCTGCAAAGTCAGATCGCCCAGGCCCAGCAGGACATCGCCGCCTACCGGAGCCTGACTCCGTCGGAGCAGGTGGTCCACACGCCTGCCCCCACACCCACACCCAAGCCCGTGCCGGGCACCTACTCCATCATCGCCCCGG
>CAMHRJ010000186.1 GCA_946187475.1 uncultured Clostridia bacterium
ACTCTTCCTCGAAGTTCTGCAGGGTGGAGAGCACCGGGTTCGGCGCCGTCTTGCCGAGACCGCAGAGGCTGGAGACCTTGATGGTCTGGGCCAGATCGCGGAGCTCGTCGATGTCCTCCATCTTGCCGTTGCCCTTGGTGATGGCGGTGAGGATGTCGTTCATGCGGGTGGTACCCTCACGGCAGGGGGTGCACTTGCCGCAGGATTCCTCGCAGATGAAGTTCATGAAGAACTGGGCGATGTTCACCATGCAGGTGTCCTCGTCCATGACGACAAGGCCGCCGGAGCCGATGATGGCGCCGACCTTCTTCAGACTGTCGAAGTCCATGGGGATGTCCATGTGCTCCTTGGTCAGGCAGCCGCCGGAGGGGCCGCCGATCTGGACGGACTTGAAGTCCTTGCCGTTTTTGATGCCGCCGCCGATGTCATAGACGACCTCGCGCAGGGTGATGCCCATGGGCACCTCGATGAGGCCGGTGTTGACCACGTTGCCGGCCAGAGCGAAGGCCTTGGTGCCGGTGCTGCCCTCGGTGCCGAGGGATTTGTACCAGTCGGCGCCGTTTTCGATGATGCCGGAAACGCTGGCCAGCGTCTCCACGTTGTTCAGGCAGGTGGGCTTGCCGAAGAGGCCCTTATCCACGGTACGCGGGGGCTTCGTTCTGGGCATGCCGCGGTTGCCCTCGATGGATGCGGTCAGAGCCGAGCCCTCGCCGCAGACGAAAGCGCCTGCGCCGCAGTTGATGTGCATGTGGAAGCTCTTGCCGCTGCCCATGATGTTGTCGCCCAGGAGGCCGACGGCTTCGGCCTGCTGAATGGCGTTGGTCAGACGGGCGACTGCCGTGGGATACTCGGCGCGGACGTAGATGTAGCCCTCGGTGGCGCCGGTGGCAATACCGGCAATGATCATGCCCTCCAGCAGACGGTGGGGGTTATCCTCCATGCAGGAGCGGTCCATGAACGCGCCGGGGTCACCCTCGTCGCCGTTGCAGACGATGTACTTCACCGGGTCGTCGTGGGCGGCAACCTGGGACCACTTCTTGCCCATGGGGAAGCCAGCGCCGCCGCGGCCGCGGATGCCGGAGTCGGTGATCTCCTGAATGATCTGATCGGGCTGCATCTCAAACAGCGCCTTGGCCGTGGCGGAGTAGCCGCCCAGAGCCAGATAATCCTCCAGAGACTGGGCGTCGATCTCGTCGCACATGCTCAGCACTCTGCGGGTCTGCTTTTTGTAGAAGGGGATGTCATCGTGCTTCTGGAAGACCTTGCCGTCCTTCTGGTAGCCCAGGCGCTCGATGAACTCGCCGCCCACCAGGGTCTTATCCACGATCTCGTCCACATCGGACTCGTGCACACGCACGTAGACCCAGCCCTGGGGCTCGATGCGGAGCATGGGGCCAAACTCGCACAGACCGTGACATCCGGTCTTGCGGACGCCGACGCTCTCGCCATGGGCCTCGCCGTCGAGGACCACCTCGCAGGGGATGTTCATGGCCTTCAGCCGGTTCTGCAGGGCCTCATAAATTTTCAGGCCGCCGCTGGCAAGACATCCGGTGCCGGTGCAGATCAGCACGCGGCGGGTCTCCAGCTTCAAGGCTGCTGCATATTTCGCCTGCTCAGCCTGGAGCGCGGCAGCAGATTCGATTCGATTGATCATCTTCAGCCCTCCGCTCTCAGCTCATCCACCAGATCCTTCGCCTTGTCGGCGGTCATGGCAGCATGAACCGTGTCGTTCACCATGACGACCGGCGACAGCGCGCAAGCGCCGAGGCAGGAAACGATCTCAATGGAGATCAGTCCGTCATCGGTGGTGGTCTTCTCCTCGTTCAGGCCCGTCGCCTCATACAGGGCGCGCAGCACGTTGCCGCTCTTGCGGACGTGACATGCGGTGCCGCGACATACCTTCAGCACGTACTTGCCCTTGCCCGTCAGCGCAAAGTTGGAGTAGAACGTGGCCACGCCGTAAAGCTTGGACTCGCTCATTCCGACCTGCTTGGCAATGTAGGTCAGCACGTCCTGGGGCAGATAGCGGTAGAGCTCCTGCACCTCCTGCATGATCGTGATGATGCGGGCTTTGTCGCAGTTGTACTTGGCGAGGATCTCGTCAACCTGCTTGTAGTCCTTCTGTTCCATTTGATCGCATCCTTTTTCCGTTTTTGACGACAAACCGGAGGCCTGCCGCCATGTTATTCAGGTTACTTATCATCATACAGGAATCATTAAAAATATTCAATAGTCCGATTCGTTATTATAATAACGACATTCGGTTAGCATAGGTCAAATCAGGTCCATTTATGGACATTTGTTGCTTAATTTGTAAAATATCCTCGTTTGTAAAATAACAAACGAGGATTTGGCGAAATTTTGTATAAATTGACGAAAATTGGTTCTAATTCTTCCAGTTTATGGGATTAATCCATATCCAACCACGCCGGAAAGAATGCCGATGGCGGCTCCGGCCAGCACATCCCGCTTGAAATGGAGTCCCGCCAGGAGGCGGATGAGCGAGAGCAAAACGCCCAGCAGAAGCAGCGCCGCGCCTTCCAGCGGAGCCAGGTACAGCAGGCAGGTGCCGATTACGAAAATGGAAAACACATGGCGGCTGGGAAAGCTCTTCCCCTTCCCCTCCCGGGGCAGCAGGGGCTGAAGATCATAGACCTCGTACGGCCGGGGCATATCCAGCCTGCTTCGGGCCGCGCTGAGCAGGACGAAGGGAATGCCGCAGGTCAGGGCGAAACGCACCGACGGGCCCAAGGCCCGGAGATCGGTGTGGAACACCAGCCGCTCCAGAAAGGCACACACGGCGCAGGCGACGCAGAAGGTGTTGCCGAATTGCAGCAGCCGCAGCCGTCCGGGTTTTTCCGAGAACCAGGCGGCGACGGATTCCAGTTGGGTTTTGGTCATGGGCACCTCCAAAGGTGAGGAAAGATCGGTTCAGATTTGAATTTATCGGGGAGTTGGATTCTCGCCGCACTGCAATTCGTGCTTGTAGGGGCGGGGCTTGCCCCGCCCGTGTACACAGGCATTTGTCTGGCGGGAGGGGCAAGCCCCTCCCCTACAAATTCTATTTCAGTACGTCCGTTAATCTCCCAACTACATGTCCTCTTCCCTTTACTTGTCGCCCAGGTAGCGATAGAGGAAGGTCACGATCTGGCTGCGGGTGCAGGAGTCGGCAGGCTCAAAGGTGGTTTCGGTCATGCCGGCGGTGATCTTCTGCTCCACTGCCCAGAGCACGGGATAAAAATAGTATGCGTCCGCAGCAACGTCTTCGAAGGGATTGGTCGTCCGGGAGACCGGCTTGTCGGCCATGCGCCAGAGGAAGGTGACGGTCTGGCCGCGGGTCAGGGTGGCGTTGGGCTCGAAGGTAGTCTCGCTGGTACCGGCGGTGATGCCCTCCTCCACCGCCCAGAGCACGGCCTTGTAATAATACTGCTCCGTGTCCGTGACGTCAGCAAAGGGAGACCTTTTCGTCTCCGGCTCCGGACTTCCGGCGGTGCGCCAGAGGAAGGTGACCATCTGGGCGCGGGTGCAGGAGCCGGCGGGCTCGAAGGTAGTCTCGCCGGTGCCGGCGGTGATGCCGTTGGCCACGGCCCAGGTGACGCTTTCGGCAAAGTAGCTGGTTTTCGACACATCGTCAAAGCCGCTGCGGGTGCTGCCGGCGGTGGCGGGCACCGTCTCGGGACGTCTCTCATCACAGACGCCGCAGGTGTAGACCCGGAGACCATCGGTGGTACGGGTGGCCAGCACCTCGATCACACCGGGATCCCAGAGGTGAGAGATGGCCGTGGAGGTATAGGCCGCCAGCTGGGGCAGGCCCCATCCATAGAGCCAGTCCTTCCCCTTGTCGCCCAGATCCGTGGCGTTGGCGCGCAGAGCGTCATAGAGCTGAGGCACGGACAGGTTCGGCTCGCTGAGCAAAACCGCAGCGGCAGCGGCTGCAATGTGGGGTGCGGCAAAGCTGGTGCCCCGACCGGTGACGGTCTGGTTGCCCGGGGCGATGAGCGTCAACTCCGCACCGGGGGCCGTAAAGTCGATCTTATCGCCGTAGTTGGAGCGCTGGTCATAGTTCAGACTCCGGTTCACGGCGGAGACAGCCATGGTGGTCGCGTTGTTGGCGGGATACTCCGTCTCGGCGGAAAGGCTGCTGTTGCCGGCGGCGCAGATCACCGGGACGCCCTCGCCATAGGCGCGCACCAGCACGTCGTCCAGGAAGGAGTAGTGCTCGCCCTGGTCCCAGCCCATGCTCATGTTGATGACGTCCGCGCCCATCTCCAGGGCGTACTGCAGGGCCAGCCGCACGGTGGTCTGGGTGGCACCGGTCTCGTCAAAGACCCGGAGCACCATGATCTCCGCGTTCTCCGGCAGCAGATCATCCAGCAGCGTGGCTACCCGGGTACCGTGGCCGGCAGAGGCGCCGCGGGTCACGTCCGTGATCTGCTTGGTGCTGTTGACAAAGTCAAAGCTGTCTTTCGAGATGCCGCGCTTTTTCAGCACGTCCACCGTCAAATCCGCGCCTGTGTCCAGCACGGCCACGGTGACCGAACGGCCGGCAGTGTGCTTCTGCACGGCGCTGGAATTGCGGAACAGGTCCAGTCCCATGGCGGCAGCGCCCCAGGAACGGGGCGTGTAGCCCGCAGGCTCCGGCGTCTCAGGCGGCTCGGTCTCCTTCACGGGCTTCTCGGTGGGCGTGGTGGTCTCCTTGGGCGGGTTGGTGGTCTCCGGTTTCTTCGTCTCTTCCGGCTCCTCGGTCTCGTCCGCAGGCTCGACTGCCTCATCGGAGACGCTGGCCATACCCTCGTCCAGCCAGACCTTTTCAAGGCCATAGTCCTTCGTCAGGGCCTCCATGGCGGACCGGGCGCTCTGCACTTCGGAAAACTCCAGAATGTATTCCGCATAATCCGCGTAG